>JBBIPS010000058.1:0-12587 GCA_037442725.1 Burkholderiales bacterium
CGTGGGTGATCAGGATCAGCGCCATGTCGTGCCGGCGTTGCAGGTCGACGAGCAGGTCGAGCACCTGGGCCTGGATCGTCACGTCGAGCGCGGTGGTCGGCTCGTCGGCGATCAGCAGCTTCGGGTTGCAGGCCAGCGCCATCGCGATCATCACGCGCTGGCTCATGCCGCCCGAGAGCTGGTGCGGGTAGGCACCCAGGCGCGCCGCCGGGTCGGGGATCTCGACCCGCCGCAGCAGCTCGAGCGCGCGCTCGCGCAGCGCGGATTTGCTCGCGCGCTGGTGCACGGCCAGCGTCTCGACGATCTGGAAGCCGACGGTGTAGGCCGGGTTCAGGCTCGTCATCGGGTCCTGGAAGATCATCGCCATGTCGCGGCCGACGATGCGACGCCGCTCGCGTGCGGGCAGCGTGAGCAGGTCGTGGCCGTCGAAGCGCAGCACGTCGGCGCGCACCCGGCCCGGCGCGTCGATGAGGCCCATCAGCGCCAGCATCGCGACACTCTTGCCCGAGCCCGATTCGCCGGCCAGGCCGAGCAGCTCGCCGCGCCCGAGGCTGAGGTCGAGGCCGCGCACCGCGGCGAAGGCGCGCCCCGGCGGGCCGAACTCGACCGACAGGTTGCGCATCTCGAGCAGGCTCATCCGGCGCTCTTCAGCCGCGGGTCGAGCGCATCGCGCAGGCCGTCGCCCAGCAGGTTGATCGACAGCACGGTGGCGAGGATCGCCACGCCGGGCAGCGTGACGACCCAGTTGGCGCGCTCGATGTAGTCGCGCGCCGAGGCCAGCATCGTGCCCCACTCGGGCGTCGGCGGCTGCGCGCCGAGGCCGAGGAAGCCGAGCGCCGCGGCCGTCAGGATCGCGTCGGAGAAACCCATCGTCGCGGTCACGATCACCGGCGCCATGCAGTTGGGCAGCACGGTGTCGAACATCAGTCGCAGCGTGCCGGCGCCGGCCAGCCGCGCGG
Source organism: Burkholderiales bacterium (assembly GCA_037442725.1). Lineage (GTDB taxonomy): Bacteria > Pseudomonadota > Gammaproteobacteria > Burkholderiales > Burkholderiaceae_C > Pseudaquabacterium. The sequence goes on from JBBIPS010000058.1 coordinate 960, forward strand.
CGACGACGTAGTCCTTGGCCAGCTCGGCCAGCGCCGAGGCGCGTACCAACCGCACATAGCCGGGCAGCGCGACGAGGGCGATCGCCAGCATCGTGTTGACCAGGCTCGGCCCGAGCACCGCGACGACGGCGATCGCCAGCAGCAGGCTGGGCAGCGCGAGCAGCACGTCCATCAGGCGCAGGATGGTGGTGCCGACGGTGCGCGGGAAGAACGCCGCCACGAGGCCGAGTGCGATGCCCGGCAGCATCGCCAGCGTCACCGCCACCGCGCCGATCAGCAGCGACAGCCGCGCGCCGTGCAGCAGGCGCGAGAGCATGTCGCGGCCGATGTCGTCGGTGCCGAGCAGGAAGCGGGGGCTGCCGCCGCTCCACACCGGCGGCGCGAGCAGCGCGTCGCGGTACTGCACGATCGGGTCGTAGGGCGCGAGCACGTCGGCCAGCAGCGCGCACGCGACGATGAAGCTCAGCACGAGCAGCCCGGCGAGCGCGCCCCTGTTGCCGACCAGGCTGCGCCACAGTGCGGCCAGCGGCGACGGCGGTGCGGCGGACGTGTCGTCGGCGCTCCGTGCGGCCGCCGGTCCGGTTTCAGCGTTCATCGTCGGTGGCCTTCAGCGGGCATGGCGGATGCGCGGATTGATCCAGCCGTACAGCACGTCGACGCCAAGGTTGACGCCGATCACCAGCGTCGCCGAGATCAGGATGCCGCCCTGCACCACGGGGTAGTCGCGGCGGCCGATGGCGTCGATCAGCCACTTGCCGACGCCGGGCCACGAGAAGATGGTCTCGGTCAGCACCGCGCCGCCGAGCAGCGTGCCCACCAGCAGGCCGAACACGGTGATCACCGGCACCATCGCGTTGCGCAGCGCATGCACGAAGACGACGCGCGCCGGCGACAGGCCCTTGGCGCGCGCAGTGCGCACATAGTCCTCGCGCAGCACCTCGAGCATCGCCGAGCGCGTCATGCGCGCGATCACGGCGAGCGGAATGGTGCCGAGCACGACCGCCGGCAGCACCAGGTGCGCGAGCGCCGAGCGCAGCGCGCCGGGCTGGCCCGACAGCCAGGCGTCGACCACCATGAAACCGGTGCGCACCGGGATGTCGAACTCGAGCGCCATGCGCCCCGACACCGGCAGCGCCAGCGCCGGCGCCAGGTCGCGCAGCGTGACCGAGAAGAACATGATCAGCAGCAGTCCCCACCAGAAGATCGGCATCGAGAAGCCGGTCAATGCGAGCCCCATCGCGCCGTGGTCGAGCAGCGTGCCGCGCTTCAATGCCGCCAGCACGCCGGCGAGCAGCCCGACCACGCCGGCGATGAGCAGCGCAAAGGTCGACAGCTCGGCGGTGGCCGGGAAGAGCTTGCCGAACTCGCTCCACACCGCTTCGTGGGTGATGAACGATTCGCCCAGGTCGAGGTGCAGCGCCCGCCACAGGTAGGCGCCGTACTGCTCCCACAGCGGGCGGTCGAGGCCGAGCTGGTGCAGCACCTCGGCGTGGAACGCCGGGTCGAGCCGGCGCTCGCCGGCCATCACCTGCACCGGGTCGCCCGGGATCAGGTGAATCAGCGAGAACGCCAGCAGCGTGATGCCGACGAAGGTCGGCACGACCAGCGCCAGGCGCCTGAGGATGAAGCCCAGCACCTAGGGTTTGAGGCTGACGCCGCGGAAGTCGTCGTTCGCGAACGGGCTCGGCACGAAGCCTTGCACGCGCTTGTTCAGCGCCGTCATGTAGACCGGGTAGACCATCGGGATCACGCCCACCTCGTCGTACAGCACGCGCTGCGCCTTGCGGTACAGCTCGGTGCGCTTCTTCGCGTCGGTGGTCTTGCGCGCCTGGTCGATCAGGCCCTCGAAGGCCTTGTTGCACCACTGGCCCTTGTTGCCGCCGCCTTCGACCGCGGCGCAGCTCAGGTTGGGGGTGAAGAAGTTGTCGGGGTCGCCGTTGTCGCCGGCCCAGTTCAGGAAGGTGATGTCGTGGTCGCCGCGCCCGGTGCGCTTGAGCAGCTCGCCCCATTCCATCATCTGCACCTTGACCTTGATGCCCACGCGCGCCCAGTCGGCCTGCATCAGCTCGCCGGCGCGCTTGCCGTCGATGCTGCCGCCGATGCGGGTGAACAGCGCCAGCTCGCTGCCGTCGTAGCCGCTGGCCTTGACCAGCGCCTTGGCCTTCTCGGGGTCGTGGCGGTCGCGCAGCGCGGCGTCGTGGCTCCAGATGCCCGGCGGCAGGAAGCTGGCCGCCGGCGTCGCGTTGCCGCCGTAGACCGAAGCGATGTAGGTCTTCTTGTCCAGCGCCAGCCAGAGCGCCTCGCGCAGGCGCTTGTCGCTGAGGTACTTGTGCCTGGCGTTGGGCGCGACGTAGCCGGTCAGCAGCGGGTTGCTGCGCAGCATCGTGACGTTGGTGTCGTTGTCGAACGCGGCGGCGGTCTCGGCCTTCATGTTCGTGCCGACCAGGCACTCGCCGGCCTTGAGCCGCTGAATCCTGACGTTGGGGTCGACGGTGATCGCGAAGATCAGGTTGTCGATCCTGGGCGCGCCGCCCCAGTAGCCGGTGTTGGCGCCGTAGCGGATGACGGCGTCCTTCTGGTAGCTCCTGAAGACGAACGGGCCGCTGCCCACCGGCTGCGTGTTGAGCTGGTCGAGCTTGCCGGCCGCGCGCAGCTGCTCGGCGTACTCGGCCGGGTAGATCGAGCCGATCGGTGCCATCGCCAGGTCGGCCAGGAACGGCGCCTCGGGGCGCGTCAGCGTGAAACGCACCGTCATCGCGTCGACCTTCTCGACCGACTTGATGAGGCTGGACAGCCCCATGCCCTCCCAGTAGACGTAGCCGTTCTTGGCCACGCCGTGCGCCGGGTGCGACTTGTCGTTGACGCGGTTGATCGAGTACAGCACGTCGTCGGCGTTGAACTCGCGCGTCGGCTTGAACCACGGCGTGGTATGGAACTTCACGCCGCGGCGCAGCGCCAGCGTGTAGATCAGGCCGTCGGCGCTGATGGTCCACTTCTCGGCCAGCCCCGGGATGACTTCGGTCGTCCCCGGCTTGAAGCGCAGCAGCTGGTCGTAGATCGTCAGGCCCGCCGCGTCGTTGGTGACGGCCGACTCGTACTGCACGATGTCGAAGCCGTCGGGTGCGGCCTCGGTGCAGACGGTGAGGGTGCCACCGGCGTGTGCGGCGCCGAATCCGGCGATCAGGGCGAGCGTGGCGAGCGCGCGGCGGCGGTCACGCTCGGTCGGGGAGGAGTTCATCGTTGTGCCTTTGTCCAGCGGGTGCCACGGGATCGTGCGGGATCGGCCTGACGCAGGCCGGGTCGGCCGCGCAGGAACGCGAGTTTATCGGCTCGGCAGAGGCGCCCGGATTTCGATGCCGCGCCGCGGCGTGGCGGCGACGACCGGATCCCGCCCCGTCGGCGCCTGTCCGGCTTCGATCGGCAAACCGCGGCCGCTCGCCGGTATCGCACAGCGCGCCCGGGGTCGGCGCGCCGCCCGCAGCGGCGACGGCTGGCCGACCCGCGTCCGGACCGTGCCGGCGCGCGCTCAGCGCCCGATCGCCATCTGGTGCGCGGTGCCGGCCGGCAAAGCGATGCTGCCGACGAGTTTCAGGGTCTTCTGGTCGACGACCCAGACGACGGGGTCCGCCTGGCTCGCCACGTACAACTTGCCGGTGCCTCGGATGGCATTGAGGTGGAACGGCGCCGACGCCAGCGCGAGCGTGCGTTGCGAGCCGTCGCGCGGGTCGAGTGCCACCACGGTCTTGTCACCGACGCTGCTGACGAAGAGCGTGCGGCCGTCGTCGCCGAGGTCGAGGCCGTGCAGCATGGCGCCGACCTTGAAGCTGCGTTCGACCTTGCCGCTGTCCACCGACACCGCCGAGACCGTGCCCGCGCCGGGGTTGAGAACGTACAGCGTCCTGTCGTCGGCCGACAGCACGACGTGCTCGGGCGCCGGCCCGGCGTCGAGCGTGCGGGTCACGCGCCAGCTCGCGAGGTCGATCTGGCTCAGCGTGGCGTTGCCGCTGTTGCTGACGAAGGCCCGTGTGCCGTCGCGCGTGATGGCCGCGAAGTTGGGCGCCGGTCCGGTCGCGATCGTCGCGATGACCTGGTTGCTCTGCAGGTCGACGACGCTGACCTGGCCGCGCGTCGGGTGGGTCGAGATGACGTAGCGACCGTTGGGCGTGATCGCCTGGTGGTGGGTCCAGCCGGCCACCGGTATCGTGAGCATGACGTGACCGTGGGCCGGGTGAACCAGGAACAGCTTGCTGTTCGGCGCACTCGCCGGGCTGCTCGCCGGCAACGGCGCCTCCGTCATGCTGCCGGCAACCAGGTACTGCCCGTCCGGCGTCACGACCAGCCCGTGCGGGTTGTCGACGCCGGGATAGCTCGCGCCGACGCGGTCGGTCGCCGCGTCGACGGCGATCACCTGGTTGCCCATGCCCAGCGGTATGAACACGGTCGGTGCGGCCAGCGCCGGGACGGCTCCCAGCGACAGTGCGGCGGCGAGCGCCCAGGCCGGGGTCGAAACGCTCATCATGTCGGACTTCTCCTTGCTGCGAGGAATTATGGTGGGCTCACGCGCGACCCGCACCGCCGATCCGGATCAACGCGGTCCGCATGGCTGCGCGCGAGGGTCGGGCCGGCGGTCGCGCTGCTGGCTACTTGTGCGCACCGCAGCACGCATGGTCGGCCGGCGCCGCGCCGCCGGCGTACTTCTGCGGGTCGGCGACGAATTTCTGCTGGCACATGCTGGAGCAGAAGTAGTACGTCTGTCCGTCGTGTTCGGCCTTCGCCGCCGCCTTGTCCGGCTCCACCTTCATCTTGCATACAGGATCGATTGCCATTCGCTGGCTCCTTGTCATCGCTTCGCGGTTGCCACGTTTCATTTGAACTGTCGGCTCCGGGGGCAACCTGGCCGGAGCAGACGAGTGTCTGGCAGCGGGACCGAGTCGACCGGCGCGGCCGGGTCACGATCGGGTGCCATCGGTGCATCGTCAGTCGTCGGCCCAGCGCCGCCTGAAGAAGTTGTAGATCGGGACATAGACGATGCCGGCGTACGCGCCGTAGAGAAAGCTCTCGACCAGCCCGATGAAGAAGCCCTGCCACGTCAGCCACTCGAATCCGGGCAGCACCTGCTGAAGGAAGGTGTGCATGTGCACGCTTTGTGGCGTGGCCAGCCCATAACTGATGCAGACCAGGTACGAGATCAGGGTCGTGATCGCGAGGGACCACGACACCACCTTCATGTTCAGCATGGCGAACTCCTAGTGACGATGCGGGTCGGCAGCGCTCCCGGGTGCATCGGTCCGGGAGCCTGGGGCTGGCTCGGCGGCGTTCTTCCTGCCACCGCCGCCGCCGCAGCAGCCACCACCGCCGCCACCGTGGCCGCCATGTCCAAACAAGTGCATGGCGATGAACCCCACGCCAAAAAGGACCCAGATCCAGTTCTCGGTCAGCCAGCTCATTCATTGCTCCAGTCTGTGAGGTTGCGGTTGATGTTCATTGGTTGCGGTGCGACGGTCTCGCGGGGTGTGCCGGCAGCCGCGGTTCGGTGGTGGCTCAGTTCGGTGGCTGACCCTCCTGACTCGCGGCGGCACGCGATCGTTCGACCAGCTGGCCCCAGCGCTGCGGGATGAACATCGGCACGCGCTGCCGATAGGCGCGGTACTCGTCGCCGAACTGCTCGAGCACCTTCCTTTCCTCGCTTCGCGCCAGCAGTGCGTAGGCCAGCACGATGAGCGGGAAGATCGCCACCGAGAAGATCGTCGGCCAGTGCACGACGCCCTCGCCGAACAGGGCGATGAACAGGCCGGTGTACTGCGGGTGCCTGACCAGCCGGTACAGGCCGGTGGTGGCGAGGCGATTGCGCTGGCGCGCGCGGTAGAGCTCGCGCCAACCCTGGATGAAGATGCCGATGCCGACGAACAGCAGCGCATACCCGGCCAGCATCGAGATCAGCATGCCCAGCTCGCCGACGCCCAGTGCGGTCGACCACAGGTTGGCGTCGACGTTCGCGCCGTCGAGTCCGAACACCCGCACCATCAGATACAGCGTGAGCGGGAAGCCGTACATCTCGGCGTACAGCGCGATGATGAAGGCCTGGACCAGCCCGGCGCTGGCCCATTCACGCCAGGTCTTCGGTGCCAGGTAGTGGTAGAGCACCCAGGAGGTGCCGACGATCATGATCGCCGCGATGCCCCAGAAGCCGGAGTGCGCGAATTCCTGGTTCATGAGGTGTGCTCCGTGTCGGGGTCGGCGCCGACGAGCAAGGTGCCGTCGGCGTCGAAGCGGTAGGGCGGGACGACCAGGTTGGTCGGCGCCGGAACGTTCCTGAACACGCGCCCGGCGAGGTCGAACTTCGAGCCGTGGCAGGGGCAGTAGAACCCGCCGGGCCAGGCCGCGCCGATGTCGGGTGCGCCGGGGGTCGGGCGGAAGCCCGGGATGCAGCCGAGGTGGGTGCAGACACCGACCATGACGCCAAGTTCGGGTCTGACCGAGCGGTGCACGTTGCCGGCGTAAGGCGGCTGGTCGGATCGGCGCGAACGCGGGTCGGCCAGCAGGTCGTCGTGGCGCGTCAGCGCGGCGAGCATCTGCGGCGAGCGGCGCAGCACGAACACCGGCTGGCCGCGCCACTCGACGGTTCGAAGTTCGCCGCTGCGTATCGACTCGACGTCGACCTTGACCGAGGCACCCAGCGCGCGCGCGCGTTCGCTCGGCGTCATCGAGGTGACGAGCGGCACGCCGGTGGCCACCAGCCCGGTGCCGCCGGCCAGCGTGGTGGCGGTCAACCAGCGGCGACGATCAGTGTCGATCGGACCGAGGGTGGTCATGATTCGATCTCCTGTCTGGGCTTGCGCGCCGGTCGATGACGGGTGGCTGGCGACGCACGGTCAGCCCTGCCTCAAGCTGGCTCCGCGCAGCCGCAACGCGTTGCCGATCACCGAGACCGAGCTCAGGCTCATTGCCAGCGCGGCGATCAGCGGCGAGAGCAGCCAGCCGGTGACGGGGTAGAGCACGCCGGCGGCCAGCGGCACGCCCAGCGCGTTGTAGACGAAGGCGAAAGCCAGGCCCTGCTTCATGTTGGCCACGGTGGCGCTGGACAGCGCGCGCGCCGCGGCGATGCCGCGCAGGTCGCCCTTGACGAGTGTGAGCTGCGCGCTGTTCATCGCCACGTCGGTGCCGGTGCCCATCGCGATGCCGACGTCGGCACGCGCCAGCGCGGGGGCGTCGTTGATGCCGTCGCCGACCATCGCGACGACGCGGCCTTCGCGTTGCATCTGCTCGACCAGCACCAGCTTGTCGGCCGGCTTGACCTCGCCGTGCACCTCGGTCAACCCGAGACGCGCGCCGACGGCGCGCGCCGTCGTCCAGCCGTCGCCGGTGGCCATCACGATGCGCAGTCCGGCCTGGCGCAGCGCGGCCAGCGCAGCGGGTGTCGTCGCCTTGACCGGGTCGGACACCGCAAGCAGACCGGCCAGCCGGCCGTCGACCGCCAGGTGCATCACGCTCGCACCCAGGCTGCGCAGTTCCTCGGCGCGCGGTTTCAACGCGTCGACCGCGATGCCGAGCTGGTCCATCAGCGCCGTGTTGCCCAGCGCCAGCGACTTGCCTTCGACGCTGCCGCGCACCCCGATGCCCGATGCCGAATCGAACTGCTCGACCCTGGCCAGCTCGAGGCCCTGCTCGCGCGCCGCCGCGACGATGGCCGCGGCCAGCGGGTGCTCGCTGCCCTGGTCCAGGCTGGCCGCCAAACGCAGCACCTCGCGGTCGACGAATCCCGCGCCGGCCACCGCCTGCTCGAAGGCCGGACGACCCTCGGTCAGCGTGCCGGTCTTGTCGATGATCAGCGTGTCCACCTTGCGCAGTTTTTCGATCGCCGCGGCGTCGCGGAACAGCACGCCCTGCGTCGCACCGCGGCCGGTGGCGACCATGATCGACATCGGCGTGGCCAGGCCGAGCGCGCACGGGCAGGCGATGATCAGCACCGCCACGGCGTTGATCAGGCCGAAGACCCAGGCCGGCTCGGGGCCGAACAAACCCCAGGCGAAGAAGGTCAGCAGTGCGATGGCGACGACACCGACGACGAAGTAGCCGGCGACGACGTCGGCCATGCGCTGCATCGGCGCGCGCGAGCGCTGCGCCATCGCCACCATCTGCACGATCTGCGCCAGCACGGTGGCCGAGCCGACGTGCTCGCTGCGCATGATCAGCGCGCCGCTCTTGTTGATGGTCGCGCCGATCAGCTTGTCACCGGCGCGCTTGCCGACCGGCATCGGCTCGCCGGTGAGCATCGATTCGTCGACGGCACTGCTGCCCTCGACGACGACGCCGTCGACCGGCACCTTCTCGCCCGGGCGCACGCGCAGCAGGTCGCCGACGTGGACGTTCGACAGCGGGATGTCGGCCTCGCTGCCGTCGGCGGCGATGCGGCGCGCCGTCTTTGGCGCCAGTCCGAGCAGCGACCTGATCGCGGCCGAGGTCTGCGAGCGCGCCTTGAGTTCGAGGATCTGGCCGAACAGCGTCAGCGAGATGATCACCGCGGCGGCCTCGAAGTACACCGCGACGCGGCCGTCGACGACGAAGGTCGGGGGGAACAGCTGCGGCACGACGGTGGCCGCGACGCTGTAGAGGAAGGCCACACCGGTGCCCAGGCCGATCAGCGTCCACATGTTGGGGCTGCGGTGGATCACCGACCTGGCGCCGCGCAGATAGAACGGCCAGCCGGCATACAGCGCCACGGGCAGCGTCAGCACCAGTTCGACCCAGTTCTGGGTGCTGGCGTCGAACCAGCCCAGGCGGTGGCCCGACATCGCCAGCACGGTGACGACGACGGTGAACGGCACGGTCCACCAGAAGCGACGCCGGAAGTCGAGCAGCTCCGGGTTCTCTTGCTCTTCGAGTGACGGCAGCACCGGCTCGAGCGCCATGCCGCACTTGGGGCAGTCGCCCGGATGATCCTGCCGGACCTCGGGGTGCATCGGGCAGGTGTAGATCGTCCCGGGTGCCTGCGCCGGGATCGCCGCCGCAGGCGGCGTGCCGCCCCCCGCATAACGCGCAGGATCGGCGGCAAACGCGGTCCGGCAATGCCCGCTGCAGAAGTAGTAGGGCCGTCCCGCGTGCTCGAAGTGGTGCTCGGACTGCTCGGTCACGGCCATGCCGCACACCGGATCCTTCAGGCCGTCGGTCACGGGCGCCGATGCGGAGGTGTGCCGCGTCGGGCCGACGTGAGCGTGGGGTGACGACATGTCCATGATTCATTCCTCCCGGTCAAGCCGCTGGCGCGGTGGGGCGGTGCGGTCGTCCACCGCGCCATGCGCCGCGTGCCCGCCATGGCCATGGAACAGGTGCATCAGCGGGCAGGCCAGCAGCAGCAGAAGGATCCAGTTGGCCGCCAGATGGTCCCCGTGCTCGCGCAGCAGGTACACGCCGCCGGCCACCGCGAGCGCCAGCAGCGCGACCTTCAGCGGGCGGCTCATTGCCGGCGCGTGCGGCGCTGCAGCGTGCTGTCGTTGGTGGAGCGTGCTCATGGCGGATCGTCCTTTCGTGTCGGATCGATGCCGGTGGCGCCGAGCCTTGGGGCGAAGATGAACCATGACATCATGTCAATGTCAAGCGATCCGCGCGGTGCGATGCGGGTCGCTCGTCATTCAGGTCTTGCCCGCGGTGTCACGATCGAGCAAGGCCTTGCTCTGCTCGTACTGGTCGGCCCCGATCTCGCCATTGGCCAGGCGCCGCCGCAGGATCTCGTGCGGTGTCTCGCGTACCGGCTGGCGCGGCTCGCCCCCTCGCCGCAGGACGACGAGAACGAGCACGACGATCAGCCCGAGCCAGAAGATCCACCCTAGCCAGTGCATGCCACCCATGAACAAGCCTCCGTCGTAGAACATGTGCATTTCCTTCATGCGTTGATCGTTGCGGCCGGCGTGGTCACGGCCACGGCCGCGAGAGCACAGAGTGATCGAGCGAATGTCATGTCGAACTCCGGGTGAATGAGGAAGGGCGTTCGTCCAGGGTGGCCGCCGTGTTCGCGCCCGCATGCGCCGACAGCAGCGTGGTCACCGTGCCTGCGGCGGGCACCTGGGTAGCGTGCCGCGCAGGATGCGAAAGGCAGCGCCGGCGGCTGGGCACGACGCCCCGCGCCAGGCGCTGCAGCGCGCTACAACGCCAGTCGCGAGTAGCGGATGCGCAGCGGCGGACCTGCCGGCGCGGTTGCGACCGCGCTCGCCGACACGGTCGTCGGCACGATCGGCGCCACCTTCGTCCAGACCGGCGCTGGCAGGGGCGCCGAGCCGGGGTCGGTCGGGTCGGACCTCGATCCCGCCTCGACCAGTCCCTGCGTGCCCTGATCGGAAGCTCCTGGGCAGGACGCCGTCGATGCGTGCCCGGCCTCGTCCTGCCCCGCGACCAACACGCCCCGACCGGGCGCGAGGTTCGGTACCCTCGCCGGCGACCCGGCGCCGTCGCCCGAGTCCGTGGTGCGGCTGAAGTCGGCGCGGTGGGGTTGCACCAGGCAGGCGTCGGCCCAGCCCGCGCCCAGCGCCAACACCCACACCAGCAGCACCGCCGAGACGGTGTCGCGCAGGGTGCGGGTGTTCGACAACGAGGTCATCGCGGCTTCCGGCAGACGCATTTGAGATTACGCCGCTCGTGGTCCGTGTGCTTGAGCTCGATCAACACCCGGGGGTCCTGCGCGTGGACGTCATGAACGGGTCGCGGTGCGGCGGTGGAGGGATTGCTGCGCCAGTCCGGCCGATCCGGTGCTGGGCAGACCGCTGCCGAAGTCGCGCGCCGGGTCGATCTTGCCGTGGAGATTGGCTCGGACGCGCGGCTGCATGGGCATCCAGCGGCTCACGCGCAAGTCGTGTCCTGCAGCCCACCGTGGCGCGCTGCGGTGGCTGTCGCCGACACAGGTCGCGGTGTCGAGTGCCCAGTGGTCGTGCTCCTGACCCAGCCGCGTTCGACGCACAGCGCTCCAGCGCTGCGACGCGCATGGCCCCGCCTCTGCAGAGGCTGGGTCAACCCGGGAATGGCCGCGCGCCGGCTCGAGCAACCACCACGTTGCGGAACATGCCGGCGACCCGGCGCAGCGTGCTTCAGACCAGACCGTCGAACGGGATCACGTCGACCGGGTCGCCGGCCGCGACGTTGCCCTGGTGGTGGTGCAGCACCACCATGCCGTTGGCCTGGCTCATGCTGCGCAGGATGCCCGAACCCTGGGCACCGGTGATACGCACCTGCCAGTGGCCGTCGGCGTCGCGCGTGACGACGCCGCGCTGGTATTCGGTGCGTCCCGGTTTCTTGCGCAGTGGCGTCTGGCTCGCGGCGCGTAGCAGTGGCAGCGGCTCCGGCGCCGCGCCGCTCATCGCCAGCAGCGCGTCGCGCACGAAGGCGTAGAAGGTCACCATCACCGCCACCGGGTTGCCGGGCAGGCCGAACAGGATGGCCTGCCGGCCGGGTTCGTCACGACGCCCGGCATCACCGGGTCGGGCGCCGATGCGCCCGGCATCACTGGGTCGGGCGCCGATGCGCCCGATGGCCAACGGGCGGCCGGGTCGCATCGCGATGCGCCAGAACAGCACCTCGCCGAGCTGCGCCATCACCTTCTTGGTGTGGTCGGCCGCGCCGACGCTGACGCCGCCCGAGGTG
>JBBIPS010000059.1:0-11948 GCA_037442725.1 Burkholderiales bacterium
AATAGCCGCGACGGGCCGGATCGGGCCACCGTCCAGTCTGCGTCGATCCGCGATGACGGTCGCGGTTTCGTTCCTCGGCCGCGCCCGCCGCCACCCCAGCTTCGTGCTCGGCAGCGGGCTCACGCTGCTGCTGGCGCTGGCTGCGCTGTTGTCGCTCGCGTGGGCGCCGTACCCGCCGGCCGAGATCGACATCCCGCACAAGCTGCAGGCGCCCGATGCGGCGCACTGGCTCGGTACCGACAGCCTGGGACGCGACATCGCCTCGCAGTTGCTGGTGGGGTCGCAGAACTCGATCGTCGTCGGCGTCGTCGCAGTCGGCATCGGCCTGGTCGTCGGCGTGCTGCTGGGCTGCCTGGCCGCGGCACGCCGTGGCTGGGTCGAGGAGCTGGTGATGCGTCTTGCCGATCTGACCTTCGCCTTCCCGGCGCTGCTGTCGGCGATCATGCTGGGCGCGCTCTACGGGCCCGGGCTGATGACCGGCATCGTCGCCATCGGCATCTTCAACATCCCGGTGTTCGCGCGCATCACGCGCGGCGCGGCCAACGCGGTCTGGTCGCGCGAGTACGTGCTGGCCGCGCGCGCGGCCGGCTTCGGCCCGCTGCGCATCACGCTCGACCACGTGCTGCCCAACATCGCCAGCGTACTCATCGTGCAGGCCACGATCTCGTTCGCCACCGCGATCCTGGCCGAGGCGGCACTGTCCTACCTCGGACTGGGCACGCAGCCGCCGCAGCCGAGCTGGGGCCGCATGCTCAACGAGGCGCAGACGCAGCTGTTCCAGGCACCGCGGCTTGCCGTCTACCCCGGCGTGGCGATCGCGCTGAGCGTGCTCGGCCTGAACCTGATGGGCGACGGGCTGCGCGACCTGCTCGACCCGAGGCTGGCGCGGCGGCGCTGAAAGCGCACGCCAGCGTGCCGGGCAGGCGCGCTGATGCAGCGCAACCCGCAGCGCGGCCCGGCCTGGGCGCGCGACTCGTCCGGCATCGATCACAGTTACACTAGCGCGTTCGGTCGGTGGTGTCGCGCAAGGTCGATGACCTGCGTGCTGCCACCGGCAGGTCCGTCCATCGTGTTCCGGCCGGGCCGCTTCTTCGAAGCCAGACTCGCCCGCGCGCTGTGGTGCCCCCTTGCCAGGCGCCATCGCCGCCGGCCGCTGCCTGCAGCCCGTTCGCGTTGCCGCCCCGGCGGCGTCCGATGCAGTGACAGGCAGCCACGATCGGCGCGCCTTCCGCCATGAGGCGCGCCAGGCACGGGAGAAGCCGATGTCCGCCACGGCAGCTTGATTTGCCGACCGCCGTGGTTCCCTTGTTCGACGCTGCCGCGGCGCGTGTCGCGGCTCAACGACTGCATGAAACTTTCGAACCTCCCCACCACGGTGGGCAAGTACCTGATCTCGCCGCTGTGCAAACGGCTGGAGGATGGCCGCTGGGCCGCCTCCGTCTCGATCCGCTCCGGCCGCGGCAGCGGCACGCTCGACCGCGTGCTGCGCTTCGTGCCGCGCTTCGGCACCGACGAGGAGGCGCTGCGCTACGCCGCCGACCAGGGGCTGACCTGGGTCTGCGCACCGGCGACGCGCTGATCTGCCGATCGACATCCGCCCCGATATTCCACGCACCAAAGGACCGCCATGGCGAAGGAAGAACTGATCGAGATGAACGGCATGGTGACCGAAGTGCTGCCCGACTCGCGCTACCGCGTCACGCTCGAGAACGGCCACGTGCTGATCGCCTACACCTCGGGCAAGATGCGCAAGCACCACATCCGCATCCTGGCCGGCGACGCGGTGTCGCTCGAGCTGTCGGCTTACGACCTGAGCAAGGGCCGCATCACCTTCCGCCACCTCGAGCGTCGCGGGCCGATGCCCGGTGCAGATGCGGGTGCGGGTGCGGGTGCAGGCGCCGCACGGCGCGCGCACTGAGGGGCTGGGATCCGGGCGCAGCTGCAGCCGCGCCGGCCCGTTGCGCCAGCTCAAGCCGATGCGCTGAACGCCGCCCCGGCGGCGGACGAGTGTGGTATCTGTGTGGTGCTGTCTCCACGCGGTGTCCACATGAGCCCCAACCCGCCCCCGCTCCAGATTCCCGTCGCCGACACCGAGGCCCGTAGCCGCGCTGCCGCCGACGCGCTCGACGCCCGGCTGCATGCCTTGCTGGCGCCACTCAGCGCCGGCCTGTCGCCGATCTCGCTCGCGCTGTCCTGGGCCGACTGGGCGCTGCATCTGGTCGCCCAGCCGGCGCAATCGGCGCGTCTGGCGCTGGCCGCCGAGCGCGCCGCGATCGACGCGTGGGTGGCCAACCTGACGCAGCAGGGCGATGGCCTGGCGCGAGGCGAGGACCTGCGCTTCGGCCACCCGGCCTGGCAGCGGTGGCCTTGGGCACCGGTGGCGCGCGCCTACCTCGACGCCGAAGCCTGGTGGCGCCAGGCCACCACGCTGCGCGGCATGAGCAGGCACCACCAGGACATGGCGCGGGTCTTCGCCCGCCAGTGGCTCGACCTGTTGTCGCCGGCCAATGCCGGGCTGCTCAACCCGGAGGTTCTCGAGCGCACGCTCGAGCGACTGGGCGGCAACCTGGTCGACGGCGTGGCCAATGCGCTGGACGCGTGGCGCCTGCGCCAGGGCCTGGCGCCGCTGGCGCCGCCCGAGCACCCCTACCGGCCTGGCGTTGACCTGGCCGTCACGCCGGGACAGGTGGTGCATCGCAATGCGCTCGTCGAGCTGATCCAGTACGCGCCGCAGACCGCGAGCGTTCACGCCGAGCCGGTCTTCATCGTGCCGTCGTGGATCATGAAGTACTACATCCTCGACCTGTCGCCGCACAACTCGATGGTGCGCTGGCTCGTCAGCCAGGGCCACACCGTGTTCATCGTGTCGTGGCGCAACCCGGACCAGGACGACGCGCTGCTGACGATGGAGGACTACCTGCAGCTCGGCGTCTTCGACCCGCTGGCGGCGATCGCGCAGCGCGTGCCGGGCGCCGCGGTGCATGCCGTCGGCTACTGCCTGGGCGGCACGCTGCTGGCGATCGGCGCGGCGGCGCTGGCGCGCCCGGGCCGCATCAAGCGTGCGGACCTGCTGGCACCGCTGGCCAGCGTTTCGCTGCTGGCCGCCGAGACCGATTTCACCGAGCCCGGCGAGATGGGCGTGCTGATCGACGAGTCGCAGGTCGCGATGCTCGAGGCGATGATGGCCGAGCGCGGCTTCCTCACCGGCCGGCAGATGGCGGGATCGTTCCAGTTCCTGCATTCGCGCGAACTGATCTGGTCGGCCACGCTGCGCGAGATCTGGATGGGCGAGCGGCTGCGGCCGAACGACCTGATGGCCTGGAACGCCGACGTGACGCGCCTGCCGGCGGCGATGCACAGCGAGTACCTGCGCCGCGGCTACCTGCGCAACGAGCTGGCCGAGTCGCGCTATCCGGTCGAAGGCCGGCCGGTCGCGCTGTCCGATATCCGGCTGCCGATCTTCGCCGTCGGCACCGAGAAGGACCACGTCTCGCCTTGGCGCTCGGTGTACAAGCTGCACCGCCTCACCGACACCGAACTGACCTTCGCGCTCGCCAACGGCGGGCACAACGCCGGCATCGTCGCCGAGCCCGGCCACCCCGGCCGGCACTACGCGCTGCACACCCGGCACGCCGCAGATGCATGGATCGATCCGCAGGCCTGGCAGGCGCAGGCCGACTGCCACGACGGGTCGTGGTGGACGGCATGGCAGTCCTGGCTGGTCGCCCATGGCAGCGGCAAGCGCGTGCCCGCCCGCGGGATCGATGCGGCCCACGCGCTGTGCGCCGCTCCGGGCCGCTACGTCATGGTGCGCTACAACGACTGATCGGCCGGGCCCCGGGGCCGTCGACGATGCGTCACTGCAATCCGGTGCCGCGCCGCCCGCGGCTCGCGACCCGACCACCACCTCCGCAGGAGTCCTCATGGTTCCGATCAAGCTCTTCCAGCCGGGCGAAGTCATCGGCAGCGGCGAGGCCGGGGCGGCCGACCTCAGCCCTTTCAGGAACAGGTTTCTCGCGCAGGGCGACTCGTGGTTCTCGTTCGGCGCGCTGTTCCCGCCGGCGACCGGGAACCTGCTGAACCCGATCGCGCTGCGCTACCCGGCGTGCGCCGTCAACTGCGCGCGCCCGGGCAAGCAACTCGTCCACATGGTCGACGCGCGCCGCGACCCGCAGTTCATGAGCCTGCTGCTCGGGATCCAGGCCCGGCCCTGGGACGCGATCCTGCTGTCCGGCGGCGGCAACGACCTGATCGATGCCATCGGCAGCCCGAGCGTCGATGCCGGCGGCAACCCCGTCGACCCGAGCCTGCGTCTGCTGCTCAGGCCCGAGGAGCGGGGCCGGGTCGACTCGCCCGGCGGCTATGTCAGCGAGGCCGGATGGGCCACTTTCGAAACCCACCTCGTCGCGCAATTCCATGAGTTCATCGCGCTGCGCGACGATGCCAGGAGCCAGAGCCGGGGCGCGCCGCTGTTCGTTCACAGCTACGATTTCCTGACGCCGCGCGATGCCGGCGCGGGCCTGGGCTTCGGGCCATGGCTGGCGCCAGCCCTGAGAGCCTATGCCGTTGCGCCGCGCGACTGGACCGCGCTGAGCCGGCACCTGGTGCAGCGGCTGGGCACGCTGCTGGCCGGCCTCGACCTGCCGGCGCTGCACGTCGTGCCGACGCAGGGCAGTTGCGTCGCTGCCGCCGCGGGCAGCGTCGGCAACAGCAACGACTGGGAGAACGAAATCCACCCGAACCCGGGCGGCTACGCCAAGCTGGCCAGGGTGTTCGGCGCGGCGATCGACGACGTCTTGCCGTGAAGCCTTCAGCGTGCTGCAGCAACGCCTGAGCCGACAGGCCGCGACCTGACTGCATCCCCCCTTCCCACGGAGTCACCCCATGAGTCGGCTTTTCGAGCCCATCAGGTTCGGCAACCTCGAGCTGCCCAACCGCATCATCATCGCGCCGATGTGCCAGTACTCGGCGAGCGACGGCACGCCGCACGACTGGCACCTGATCCACCTGGGCCACCTCGCGCTGTCGGGTGCGGCGATGCTGATCGTCGAGGCCACCGCGGTCTTGCCCGAGGGGCGCATCACGCCGTGGGACCTGGGCCTGTACTCCGACGCCAACGAAGCGGGCCTGGCGCGCGTGCTGGGCGCCGTGCGGGACCACTCACCGATCAAGCTCGGCCTGCAGCTGGCACACGCCGGGCGCAAGGCGTCGAGCCGCGCGCCGTGGGACGGCGGCGCGCAGATACGCCGCGGCGAGCCCGACGGCTGGCTGGCCGTCGCGCCGTCGGCGCTGCCGCATGCTGCCGGCGAGGACGCGCCGCTGGCGCTGGACCGCGCGGGCATGACACGGGTGCGGGATGCGTTCGCCGCCGCTGCACGGCGTGCCGCGCGGCTCGGTCTCGATGGCATCGAGATCCACGCCGCACACGGCTACCTGCTGCACCAGTTCCTGTCGCCGCTGGCCAATCGACGCGACGACGCCTACGGCGGCAGCCTCGACAACCGCATGCGGTTCCCGCTCGAGGTGTTCGATGCCGTGCGCGACGCCTTCCCCGCCGGCAAGCCGGTCTGGGTACGCCTGTCCGCCACCGACTGGGTCCCGGGCGGCTGGGACATCGACGGCACGCTCGCGCTGTCGCAGGCGCTCAGGCAGCGCGGTTGCGCCGCCATCCACGTCTCGAGTGGAGGCGTGTCGCCGCAGCAGGCGATCAAGCTCGGGCCGGGCTACCAGGTGCCGTTTGCGCAGCGCGTCAAGGCCGAGGTCGGCGTGCCGACGATCGCCGTCGGGTTGATCACCGAGCCCGAGCAGGCGGAATCGATCATCGCCGAGGGCCAGGCCGACGCCGTCGCGTTGGCGCGCGCGATGTTGTACGACCCGCGCTGGCCCTGGCACGCCGCGGCCCGGCTCGGCGCGCGGGTCCGCGTGCCCCGGCAATACTGGCGCTCGCAGCCGAGGCAGTTCAAGGACCTGTTCGAGAACGCGACGTTCGGAGCGCGCTAGCAGCCCGTCGCAGATTGTGTCGGGCCTGACCCGAAGGCCCGCAGGCTAGTGAAGGTCGAGCTCGGGATACCTGCGGAAGATGCCCTGCTCGTTGAAGGGCAGGCGCCTTTCGCTGCTCAGGTAGGCAGCCACGCGCGGCAGCGCGGCGACGTGGTCGTGTAGCCGCACGATGCCGGGGGTGCCGGCCAGGACCTGTCGCGTGGCACTCGGGAAGGCGTAGCGCAACCCTTCGATCAGCTGGAACAGCGACAGGTCGGCGTAGCTCAGCTTGCCGCCGACCAGATACCTCGGCCCGGCCGGATTGCGTTCGACGATGCTCTCGAGCCAGCGCAGGTACCTGGGAATGCGCGTGCGGCAGAACTCGGCAGCCCGACGCAATGCTTCGGGTTTCTGGTCCTCGTAGTACAGGCCGGCACCGACCGGATGATGCGTGTCGTGGGCTTCGGCGACCGCGTCGGCGATCGTCAACTGGATCTGCTGGGTCCACAGCCGTGCCGGCGCGCTGCGACCGACCAGCTTCAGCTTCGGCGCGAGGTACTGCAGGATCGTCGCGGTCTGCCCGATGACGATGCCGCCATCCTTCAGGAACGGCGGCGCGAACGGCGGGTGCGCCGACCTGCCGTCGTGCAGGACGCGCATCATCGCCGGCAGGCCCAGCCCGGCATCCGGCGCGCCGCGCGCGACATCGACGTACGCTGCGCCGGCCGTCTCCAGCGCGAGCCGAACGAATTCGCCGCGCCCCTGGATCGTCGGCCAGTAGTGAAGCTCGTAGGCCATTGGAGCGACTGTAGCGCCCGGCCTCGAGGCGTGCGAGTCGACCCCTGCAGGTGTGCGGCCCCTGTGCCGTCCGATCGTCACCCGATCGATCGCCGCTTGGCAGCGCACACGCTTGGGCGCAGACTGTGCGTCCAGCCGCGCAACGACGTCGCCATGCCCAGGAAACCTGCGCCGAGACCCGCGGTGTCGCCCGCACCGGCACCTTCACCCGCGCCCGCACGGCCCTCGGCACCCGCCACGGCAACGCACGACGCCGAGCCGCCGACACCGCTCGCGCCGGTGCCCGAGAAGATCGGCGAAGGCCCGGGCAACCTGAAGGCTCGCGAAGCCGCCTTCAAGCGCCGCACCGGCCTGCGCTGATGCGGCGCTGCGCCAAGGCGCCTCAGGCCAGCGTGGCCTTCCAGAGGCTGCGGCCGTAGGTCGCTGCGAGCAGCGTCTTGCTCGCGCGGTGGTAGACCAGGTCGACCACCATCACCCACGGCAGTTTGCCGGTGGCATTGCGCCAGGCGAGGCCGCTGTCGGTCGTCAGATACACGCCGGCGTCGTTGCACACGTACAGCTCCGACGGCTTGTCCGGGCGGATCAGCAGCGCGTGGTGCGGCACGTCGGGCAGCTTGCCGCCGTCGATGTCGGTCCAGGTCGCACCGGCGTCGGTCGAGCGGAAGACATGCGAGTTGCCCGAGTTCGCGCACGTCACGATCACGGTGTTGGGCGCGCCGGGCTGCGCGCCGATGCGCGTGATCATCACGCCCGGCAGCGTGCCGCTGGCCAGGTTGGCGCTCCAGCTCGCGCCACCGTCGAGGCTGCGGAAGAAGCCGCCGTTCTCGGTGCCGACGTAAAGGTTCTTCGAGCCCGGGCCGGCAACCTCGATCGCCGAGATCGGGCTGCCGTCGAGCACCGGGGTGATCTTGTCCCACGACAGGCCGTCGTTGCGCGTGCGGTAGACGCACTGGTTGCCGGTGTAGACGGTGTTCTGGTCGGTCGGATCAAGGGCGATGTAGACCATCCAGATGCCGCCGCTCTCGGCTGGCTTGAACGGTGGCGAGACCTTGCGCGACGTGCCATTGCGGAAGCGGTACATACCGCCGAACTGGTACGAGGCGTAGATGTGTCCGGCCTCGCGCGGGTCGACCACCATCCAGCCGCCGTCGCCGCCGAGCAGTTCGAAGGCGTCGTTGGCTGCGCCTGTCGTCGTGATCAGCGTGCCGTTGTCCTGCGCGCCGCCACCAAAGACGCGGGCGTCGGTCTGTGCCACGTCCAGGTCGTAGTACATCGTCACGGCCAAGCCGTTGCTGCGGTTGGCCCAATGCTTGCCGCCGTCGTTGCTCGCGTCCATGCCGCCGTCGTTGGCGCTGTAGACGCGGCCCGGCGCAGCGGCGGGCATCAGCAGCAGATGGTGGTCGGCATGCGCATAGCCCGCCGTGCCGCGCGGTGCGTCCCAGTGCGACGCGACCTGCCAGCTGGCACCGCCGTTGGTGGTCACGTGCAGGTCGACGCCGCCGCAGAGCACGTGGTTCGGGTCGGTCGGGTGCACCGCGATCGCGCTGCCGTACGACATCTGTCCTTCACCCGAGAAATGGCTGCCGGCGATGTCGGTCCAGGTGTTGCCGCCGTTGCTGCTGCGATAGACGCCGAGCACGCCGTCGCTGTTGCCCGGCCCCGCGTCGGCGCAGATCGCGTAGACGATCCTGCTGTTCGACGGCGCGAGCGCGATCGACGCGCGGCCGATGCGATCCGGCGCGGGCAGCCCGGTCTTCAGCTGGGCCCAGTTCGCGCCGCCGTCGGTCGAGCGCCAGATGCCGCTCTTGACGCCCGGACCGGTGAAGGTCGCGAACACCGTGCCGCGCGTGGCCGGGTCGAAGACGACCTTGTGGCACCAGTAGTTGCCGCTCGAGATGAAGCTCGCGCGCGTCCAGTTGGCGCCGCCGTCGGGGGTCGAGTACAGGCCGCCGAAGTCGTTGTCGCTCGACACGCGCCCGTAGCCGACACCGCCGACCAGCACATGGTTCGAATCGAAGGGGTCGACGGCGATGCAGCCGACGCGCCGCGGCAACCCGCGCGCGGCCATCGCCCAGGGCTTCCAGCTGCGCCCGCTGTTGATGCTGCGGTAGACGCCGTCACCCGGATACGAGTCGAGCGAGAGGTTGGCCTCGCCGGTGCCGGCGTACAGCGTCGCGGGGTTGGACGGGTCGATCGCGAGCGCGCCGATCTGCAGCGGCGTGCGCGCGCGCCAGCCGGGCTTCCAGGTCAGCCCGGCGTCGGTGCTCTTCCAGACGCCGCCGCCGGCCGATCCGATCCACAGCCGGGCCGGGTTCGCCGGGTCGCAGACGAGCGCGGTGCAGCGCCCGCCGATGTTGGTCGGCCCGGCGAGCTGCCACGTGATCGGCAGCGCCGGTGTGGCCAGCGTGCGCTCAGCGCGCCGCCGCTCGGCCTTCAGCGGGTCGATGCGCGCCTCGCGCAGCGGCCACGTCACACGCGCACGGAACCACGCGGCGCGATTCTTGTGCCGGGTGATGCGCGGCGCCTTGGGCGCACCGGAGCGCTTCTTCGGCGGGCCGGCACGCAGCGCCACGGTGGCGCGTGCGGCGCGGCCGCTCTTGCCGGCTGCGACTGCGGGCTTGATCCCGGGTCGGGTTGCCATCGTCGTCCTCCTCGGTAGCGCAGCCGCGCGCTGTCGTGCGCAGCGCGGGTTGCGCCGGTGCGACTACCTGCGCCTGCTGCGCCTGCGCAGTTGGCGCAGCGCCACGATGCCGGCGATGGGGATCAGCAGGAGCAGGAACTCGAACGAGCCCGAACCGCCGTCAGGCGAGAAGCCGAACAGTCTTTCGATGAAGTCCACGATGTCTCCTTGGGCGCCGCAGCGCGGCTTGCAACGGGACACGATACGCCGCCGATGCGGCGCGACCATCCTGCGCCTTAGGGAGAGCGCGCGGCCACGCCTAGCCGCATCACGTCGCTGGCCGCGCGCAGCGCCGGCCCTCGCGCTTCAGCGCGCCACCGCCTGCCGCACCGCGTGCTCCCAGCGCGCCATCAGTTCCTCGGCGCGTTCGCGCGGCAGCGTCGGCTCGAAGCGGCGCTCGACCTGCCACAGCGCGGCGAGTTCATCGGTGTTCCGGTAGACGCCGGTGGCCAGCCCGGCGAGCGTGGCCGCGCCGAGCGCCGTGGTCTCGATGACCCTGGGCCGCACGACGGGGATGCCGAGCAGGTCGGCCTGGAACTGCATCAGCAGGTCGTTGACGCAGGCGCCCCCGTCGACGCGCAGCTCGGCCACCGGCGCGCCACCGGCTGCCACCGCGTCGCGGCTCATCGAGCGCAGCAGCGCCGCGCTCTGGAACGCGATGCTGTCGAGCGCGGCGCGCGCGATGTGCGCCACGGTGCTGCCGCGCGTCAGCCCGACGATGGCGCCGCGCGCGTTCGCGTCCCAGTACGGCGCGCCCAGCCCCGTGAACGCGGGGACGAACACCACGCCGCCGGCGTCGGGAACGCTCGCGGCCAGCGCCTGCACCTGGCTGCTCGAGCGGATCGCCTGCAGCCCGTCGCGCAGCCACTGCACCACCGCGCCGCCGATGAAGACGCTGCCTTCGAGCGCGTACTGCGGCGTCGCGCCCGTCTGCGCGGCGCTCGTCGTCACGAGGCCGTTGGCCGAGAGCTGGAAGCGCTCGCCGGTGTGCATCAGCATGAAGCAGCCGGTGCCGTAGGTGTTCTTGGCCAGCCCGGCATCGAAGCACGCCTGGCCGAACAGCGCGCTCTGCTGGTCGCCTGCGATGCCGGCGATCGGCAGCGATGCGCCCAGCAGCGCGGCGTCGCTCTCGCCGTAGACATGGCTCGACGGGTGCACCTGCGGCAGCAGCGTGTCCGGGACGTGCAGCAGCTTGGTCAGCCCGGGGTCCCAGGCGTTGTGGCGGATGTCGAATAGCATCGTTCGCGCGGCGTTGCTGACGTCGGTGGCGTGCACGCGGCCGCCGGTCAGCTTCCACAGCAGCCACGAGTCCACCGTGCCGAAGGCCAGCTCGCCGCGCGCGGCGGCGATGTGCGCGCCGCTGACGTGGTCGAGGAGCCAGCGGATCTTGGTGGCCGAGAAGTAGGCATCGACGACCAGGCCGGTGCTGCGCCGGATCGGCTCGGCCGCGCCCGACTCGCGCAGCTGCGCGCACAGCGGCTCGCCGCGGCGGTCCTGCCAGACGATCGCGTTGTGGATCGGCACGCCGGTGCGGCGGTTCCAGATCACCGTCGTCTCGCGCTGGTTGGTGATGCCGATGGCCTTCACGCGCGCCGCGACGTTACCTGGCGCGACGCCGGCGGCGGCCAGCGCCTCGCGCGCGGTGGCGAGCTGGGTCTGCCAGATCTCCTCGGGGTCGTGCTCGACCTGGCCGGGCTGCGGGTAGATCTGGCGCAACTCGCGCTGCGCCATCGCGACGATCCGCCCATCGCAGTCGAAGACGATGCTGCGCGAGCTGGAAGTGCCCTGATCGAGGGCCAGCAGGTAGGTCATGGTGGCGAGCCTAGCGCGTCGCCGGGCGCAACCCGATAGGGATAATCCGACCATGCACGCAACGATCGATCCGCGCCCGGGCCCGCCGCAGCCCCTCGACGCAGCCTCGCCGCAGGTGTGTGACGTGCTAGTGGTAGGCGGCGGCATCAACGGCGCCGGCATCGCGCGCGACCTGGCCGGACGCGGGCTGGCGGTCGTGCTGTGCGACAAGGACGACCTGGCCGCGCACACCTCGTCGTCGTCGACCAAGCTGATCCACGGCGGGCTGCGCTACCTCGAGCACTACGAGTTCGCGCTGGTGCGCAAGGCGCTGGCCGAGCGCGAACTGCTGCTCAGGAGCGCGCCACACATCATCGGGCCGCTGCGCTTCGTGATGCCGCACAACCCGTCGATGCGGCCGGTCTGGATGATCCGCGCCGGACTGTTCCTGTATGACCACCTGGCCCGGCGCGAGTTGCTGCCCGCGTCGAGGACCGTGGACCTGCGCCGGCACCCGGCCGGCGCGTCGCTGAAGCGGATCTTCACGATGGGCTTCGTCTACTCGGACGGCTGGGTCGACGACGCGCGCCTGGTCGTGCTGTGCGCGCTCGACGCGGTGGCGCATGGCGCCACGGTGCTGACGCGCACCGCCTGCGTCGACGCGCGGCGCGCCGGCAGCGGCTGGCAGGCCATGCTGGCC
>JBBIPS010000060.1:0-11884 GCA_037442725.1 Burkholderiales bacterium
CCGCCGCACCGGCGGCCGCGCCGCCGACGCCGGATCGACCGGCGCCCGCGCGCACCGCGCAGGCAGCTCGTCGCGCGGCACCGTGCCCGGCGCGAGCACTGCGGGGTCCTCGCTGATCGAACCTTCCATGAGCCATGGCATGACCGCAGCGGCGCCAGCTTGCGGCAGGCAGAGATGATCGAACGGCGATTCTGGCCGCTGCGCAGCTTGCTGCGATCGATGGTCCCGAACCCTGCCAGCGACCTCGGGCAAGAGTCGGCCGAGGCGTCGCGCTCGAGCCGCGCCCGCGCTTGTTCGACGGGGTTCAGTTCGGCTGAGCCGCCTGGCAACCGGGCTGGCGACGCAGGACCTTGTGTTCACACCTCTCGGTCGCCGACCCCAGCCGTGCCGGCAATCGCCGCCGACACGTTTGCGCTGGCGGCCGGATCCGCGCCACTCACAGCGCCGCACGCTGCAGGAACTCCAGCAGCCGCCGCGCGCTGGCCGAGCGCAGCGGCTCGCGCCGGCTGGCCACGACGAAGCGGCGCACCGCCCAGGCCTCGGCGATCGGCACCAGCGCGATTCGCCCGGCGCCGGCGTGCGGCACCGCGACCTCGCGCGGCAGCACCGCGATGCCGATGCCGGCGGCAACGATGCGGCACGCGGCGTCCATGTTCGAGACCTGGATGCGGTACGCCGGCAGCCGCCCGATCAGCGCCGCCTGGCGGCGCAGCATCTGGTCCATCAGCCCGCCCGGCGTGACGCCGATCGACATCGCGTCGAGCAGCTCGGCGTAGCGCAGCGACGGCCGGCGCGCGAGCGGGTGGCTCGACGCCATCGCGGCGCACAGGTTGTCGCTGCGATACGGCACGCTCGACAGCCCCGCCAGGTCCGCCGCGTCCCACAGCACGCCGAGATCGGCCGCGCCATCGCGCAGGCTGCGCACGATCCTGCCGCTGACGCGTTCGTCCAGGCTGACGCGCAGCGCGGGATGCTGCTCGACGAAGCGGCCGATGTCGTCGGGCAGTTGCTCGGCCAGCACCGAAGGGCTGGCCAGCACGCGCACACTGCCCTGCACCCCGGTGCCGAAGGCGCCGAGCTCGACACGCATCCGCTCGAGCCCGGCGAGCAGCTCGCGCGCGTGCGCCAGCAGCGTCTCGCCGGCCGGCGTCGGCTCCACACCGCGACGCCGTCGCGACAGCAGCGAGACGCCGACCTCGGTCTCGAGCGCGCCGATGCGCTTGCTCAGCGCCGAGGCGACGATCGATTCGCGCAGCGCCGCAGCGGCGATCGACCCTTCCTCGCAGACGGCGACGAATGACTGCAGTGCAACGGGATCGAGCGGACGACTCATATGGCGTTCCCGATTGGAATGCCTGCGAAGAAAAATTGGCATGCGTGGATTCACGCAGGCCGGTCTAGAGTCGGCGCCCATGGATCCAGCCACGCCCGTCATCGTGCGCGAGGTCGGCCTGCGCGACGGCCTGCAGAGCCTCGACCGCACGCTGCCCACCGCAGCCAAGCTCGACTGGCTGCGCGCGGCGCACGCGGCAGGCCTGCGCGAGATCGAGGTCGGCTCGTTCGTCCCGGCGCGGCTGCTGCCGCAGCTGGCCGACACGGCAGCGCTGGTCGCCGCCGCCAGGGCCCTGCCCGGCCTCGTCACCTCGGTGCTGGTGCCCAACCTGAAAGGCGCGCAGGCGGCGCTCGACTCGGGCGCCGACCTGATGCTGCTGCCGCTGTCGGCGAGCCGCGCGCACAGC
Source organism: Burkholderiales bacterium (assembly GCA_037442725.1). Classification (GTDB taxonomy): domain Bacteria; phylum Pseudomonadota; class Gammaproteobacteria; order Burkholderiales; family Burkholderiaceae_C; genus Pseudaquabacterium. Next base: position 1,740 of record JBBIPS010000060.1, read on the forward strand.
CTGGCCAATCTGCACAAGACCCCCGACGAAGTCGTCGCCGAGGTCGCGCACATCCGCGCCGCGCGCGACGCCGCCGGCTCGCGCTGCCTGATCGAAGTCGGCATCAGCACCGCGTTCGGCTGCACGATCCAGGGTCGCGTCGAGCCGGCCGAGGTGCTGCGCCTGCTGCAGGCCGCACTCGACGCCGGCGCCGACCGGGTCGGCCTGGCCGACACCGTCGGCTACGCCGATCCGCTGCAGGTGGCGCGGCTGTTCGAGAGCGGCTTCGCGCTGGCCGGCGAGCGGCTGGCGTGCGGCCACTTCCACGACACGCGCGGCCTGGGCATCGCCAACGTCCATGCCGCCTGGCAGGCCGGCGTGCGGCGCTTCGACGCCTGCCTGGCGGGCCTGGGCGGCTGCCCGTATGCCCCGGGGGCGAGCGGCAACGTCGCGACCGAGGACCTGGCCTACCTGTTCGCCAGCCTGGGCGTGGCCACCGGCCTGGACTTCGACGCGCTGCTGGCGCTGCGCGAGCGGCTCGCGCTGTGGCTGCCGGGTGTGCCACTGCACGGCTCGATCTGGCGCGCCGGGCTGCCACGGACGATGCGCGCCGCATGAGCACCGCACGGATGCCCCGCAGGCGCTCGTTCGACCGCTGGGGTTCGGCCCGCTGCGCGAAGGCGACGGCATGAACACGAACGCGCCACCTCCGGCCGCACCGACCCGCGCCGCGCAGCCGCTGGCCGGACTGCGCGTCGTCGAGTTCACGCACATGGTGATGGGCCCGACCTGCGGCATGGTGCTCGCCGACCTGGGTGCCGAGGTCATCAAGGTCGAGCCGATCGGCGGCGAGAACACACGCCGGCTGCTCGGTGCCGGCGCGGGCTTCTTCCCGATGTTCAACCGCAACAAGAAGAGCATCGCGATCGACCTGCACGAGCCCCGAGGCGCCGCCGTGGCGCGCCGGCTGGCCGCCAGCGCCGACGTCGTGATCGAGAACTTCAAGCCCGGCGCGATGACCAGGTACGGGCTCGACCATGCCAGCCTCGCGCCGCTGAACCCGCGGCTCATCTATGCCAGCCACAAGGGTTTCCTGCCCGGCCCCTACGAGCAGCGCACCGCGCTCGACGAGGTGGTGCAGATGATGGGCGGCCTGGCCTACATGACCGGCCGCCCCGGCGATCCGCTGCGCGCCGGCACCAGCGTCAACGACATCATGGGCGGGCTGTTCGGCGCCATCGGCGTGCTCGCGGCGCTGATCCAGCGCGGCATCAGCGGGCGCGGCATGGAGGTGCAGAGCGCGCTGTTCGAGAACAACGTGTTCCTGATGGGCCAGCACATGCTGCAGTACGCGATGACCGGCCAGCACCCCAGGCCGATGCCGGCGCGCGACAACCCGTGGGCGGTGTACGACGTCTTCACCGTCAAGGACGGCGAGCAGATCTTCCTGGCCGCGGTTAGCGACGCGCAGTGGCAGGTGTTCTGCGACGTGCTCGACCTGCCCGAGCTGAAGGCCGACCCGGCGCTGGCAACCAACAACCAGCGCGTGCTGCAGCGCCCGACGCTGCTGGCCACGCTGCGCGCGCGCCTGGCCGGGCGCAGCGCGGCCGAACTGGCCGGGCTGATGGAGCGCGCCGGACTGCCGTTTGCCCCGATACGCAGGCCCGAGGATCTGCTCGATGATCCGCACCTGCTCGCCACCGGGGGACTGGCCGACGTCACGCTGCCCGACGGCGCGCGCGCCGGCGCGTCGGTGAAGACGACGCTGCTGCCGATCACGCTGGCCGGCCGGCGCCTGGGCGTGCGGCTGCAGCCGCCACGGCTGGGTGAACACACTGCCGCGCTGCTCGCCGGCGTCGGCTACACCGATGGCGAGATCGACGCGCTGCGCACGCAGCACGTCGTTGTCTGACCTTTTCCTTCAACCGCCGCCCTGACAACCCCCCCGAGGAGACACCGCGTGAACACCCCCATGACCCGCTCGAAGCTGCACCGCATCGCCGTCGCCGCCGCGCTGACGCTGGCCACCGGCGCCTGGGCCGCCGACTACACGATGCGCCTCAGCCACCAGTTCCCGCCCGCGCACCATTCGGCGAAGAACCTCGACCAGTTCGCCGCCGACGTCAAGGCTGCCACCGGCGGCAAGGTCGAGGTGCAGATCTTCGGCTCGGCACAGCTCTTCAAGCCGAACCAGAACCACGCCGCGGTCGCCAGCGGCAAGGTCGAGGCGGCGGCGATCGTCGGCTTCACGCTCGGCGGGACCATCCCCGAACTCAACGTCACGCTGATCCCGTACTACGCCACCAGCCTCGACAAGATGAAGAAGTTCCCCGGCTCGGCGGCAGCGAAGCTGCTCGACGCCAAGCTCGCCGCCAAGGGGCTGCACAACCTCGGCTGGATGGTCGACGCCAGCGACGGCATCTTCACCTCGGCCAGGAAGGCGCTGGTCAGGCCCGAGGACTTCAAGGGCCAGAAGATTCGCGGCCTGTCCAAGCTGTTCGACGAGGGCCTGATCGCGATGGGTGCGGCGCCGTCGGCGATGCCCGGCTCCGAGGTCTACCAGGCGCTGCAGACCGGCGTCATCGACGCCGGCTTCACCGGCGTGGCCGCGGCCTACGAGCGCAAGTTCTTCGAGGTGCAGAAGTACGGCGTCGCATCGAACATCATCCTGGCGCACGACATCCTGGTCGTGAACCCCGACTGGTGGGGCAAGCTGCCGGCCGAGTTGCGCCAGGCCATCGAGGCCGCTTCGCACAAGGCCGAGCAGCGCTCGATCCCGGCCAGTGCCGACATCCCGGCCAGCGACATCAGGAACCTGCGCGACAAGGGCATGGAAGTCACCGTGCTGAGCCCGGCGCAGGAGCAGGCGATGAGCCACGCGATGCAGCCGGCGGTGCTCAAGGCCTTCCTCGCGTCGAGCCCCGACGCGCAGAAATTGATCGACTTGGTCAACCAGCTCTGAAGGCCTGGGAGCCAGAGCCGCCGATGGCCCCCGCGCACGAGCCGGCCGCGACCGGCGAGCCCGCCGCGTTGCGCGTGCTCGGTCGCGTGACGCGCTGGCTGCTGGCGCTGGCCATCGGCACCTCGGCGGCGGCGGTGCTGGTCTCGCTGGCGCTGATCGGCTGGTCGGTGCTGATGCGCTACGGGTTCAACCGGGCGCCGGTGTGGGTCGACGATCTGGTCGGCTTCCTGCTGGTGGCGATCGTGATGCTCGCCGCAGCGCAGGTGCTGCGGCGCGGCGAGCACATCGGCGTCGACGTCCTCACCGAACGACTCGGGCCGCGCGGCGCGCGCTGGGCGCAGGCCTGGGCGCTGCTGGCGGCGCTGGTCGTCGCGCTGATCCTGGTCGTCAACGGCACGCAGACGGCGCTGCAGTCGCGCCAGTTCGGCGTCGTCACCGAGGGCCGCCTCGAGTGGCCGGTGTGGCTGCTGATGCTGCTGCTGCCCGCCGGCGGGGGGCTGATGGCGCTGGTGGCGGTCGAGGCGCTGTGGCGGCTCGCACTCGGACTGCCACCGGTGGCCACGCCGCTCGCGCACGGCATGCCGTCGGACGATGCGGCAGCCGCCGCGCCGCCGCCGAGCCAGGCCCGCCGATGACGATCGCGTTCATCCTGTCCGGCCTGGTGCTGCTGCTCTTCACCGGGCTGCCGATCTTTGCCGGGCTGTCGCTGTTCGGCGGCGTGCTGCTGCTCGGTCAGGGCGGACTCGGTTCGGTCACCGAGGTGATCTTCGGCGAGTTGAACCGCTACCTGCTGGTGGCGATCCCGCTGTTCGCGTTCATGGCGCACGTGATGATCCGCGGCCGCATCGTCGACGACCTGTACCGGACCGCCTACACGCTGACCCGCCACCTGCCCGGCGGGCTGGGCATCGCGACGGTGCTCGCGTGCACGCTGTTCGCCGCGATCTCGGGGTCGAGCGTGGCCACCGCGCTGACGATCGGCGTCGTGGCCATCCCGCAGATGATCCGCTACGGCTACGCGCCGCGGCTGGCCTACGGCCTCGTCGCCGCCGGCGGCACGCTCGGCATCCTGATCCCGCCGTCGGGGCCGATGGTGCTGTACGGCGTCACCAGCGACACCTCGATCGGCGCGCTGTTCATGGCCGGAGTCGTGCCGGGGCTGATGATGGCGGCGATCTTCATCGCCTGGGCGATGCTGTCGGTGGCGCGCGCGCACCGCCACATCGAGCGCGACCCGCGCGCCACGCTCGGCGAGGCGCTGGGCGCGATCCGCCGCGCGCTGTGGGCGATCTCGCTGCCGCTGTTCGTCCTCGGCGGCATGTACGCCGGCGTCTTCACCGCCACCGAGGCCGCCGCCGCAGGCGCGCTGCTGGCGCTGTTCGTCGCCGGCGTCGTCTACCGCGCGATCGGGCTGCGCGACGTCTGGGACTCGGCCCTCGACGCCAGCCGCACCTCGGCGCTGCTGTTCATGATCCTGGCCGGCGCGGCCGTGCTCGGCCATGCGCTGACCAAGATGCTCGTCCCGCAGCAGATCGTCGCGCTGGTGGTCGCCTCCGACATCGGCGTGGCCGGCTTCCTGGTCGCGATGATGGCGCTGATCTTCGTGCTCGGCATGTTCCTCGAGTCGATCTCGATCATCCTGATCACCACGCCGGTGATCCTGCCCGCGCTGCAGGCGCTGCACATCAACCCGGTCTGGTACGGCATCCTGCTGACGATCAACCTCGAGCTGGCGCAGATCACGCCGCCGGTGGGCATGAACCTGTTCACCATCAAGGCCATCACGCGCGCCCCGATGGGCCAGATCATCCGTGGCGCCGCGCCCTACGTGCTGCTGATGATCCTGGCGCTGGCGCTGGTGATGATCTTCCCGCAGCTCGCGCTGTGGCTGCCGGGGACGATGATCGAGCGGCGCTGAGCGCGGGGATGAGCGGCATGGCCGCAACACTGCGGGCGCGACCAGTGCCGCCGCCCGCGCGTTGGGTTGATCGTGACTACCGAAGGCCCGCCAGCGCCTGATCGACCAGGCCGTTCGCGGCCTCCTCCGCTGTCGCACCGCCGAAGCCGAAGACTCCCCCGCGCTTCCACTCTCCGGAGCCGCCCCAAGCGACCTGACCACTCCTGGTGTCGACCAGGTTCAGATCGAGCGATCCGCCCATCCCCTTGGAAATGACGAGATCCATCTTCTCCGCCTTCAACCGCGACATCAGCAGGTAGTCGGCACCCAGCATCTGGCCAATCGAGGCGATCTTCTGCCTGTCGAATACACCAGTGTTCTCGTAGGTCTGCATCAGCTGCTCGAACACGCCGAGCAGGTTCTTCTGGTTGAGTTGATCCGCGACCGATGCGATGTCGGTGATGGCAGCACTGGGCAGCTTGCCGTGCAGTGCCTGACCCAACTGCCGGCTGATCCCGGCACGTATGCCGGTGACGGAGTCCGGTGCCAACGACGACTGCGTCTTCACCGGCAGCAGCGCGATCTTCTTGCCGGCGAACACCTGCCCCGAGTTGCTGTTCTGCACCACCTGCCGGCTGTCGGACACCGTCATGCATCCGGTGCCAAGCAAGATCATCGCGAGCACCATGCCGCGCCCGAGAATTTGCGGAATCGTCATGTCTTCCCCTCCAGTAGGCTTGTTGCGAATCCAGTTACCGTGCGTCGAGTCACCGATCAGAACAGGCGGCCCGAACCGGCTAATTATCACGATGAGCGGACTGGAACCATTGACCCTCGTCATGGACATGCCGCGTCGAACGAGGCAGCGAGGAGCCCACGCACTCCACAGCAAACGTGCTGCACACCGTTCTCAATGCTCCCTGAATGACTTCCTCATCGAATCCAGCAGCGGCTGCAGCAGGTAATCCAGCGCCGTGCGGGCCTGGGTTTGTATGAAGACCGTGGCCGGCATGCCGGGTAACAGGCGCGTGGGAAGAGCCTTCTGCGAGTCCGCGTCGACGGTGGCCTGTACGAGGTAGTACGGCACGGCCATGCCGTTGGTGCTGTCGGTCAGGCTGTCGGCCGATACGTAGCTGAGCCGGCCCGTCAGCAGCGGCGTGGAGCGCTGCTTGAATGCCATGATCTGGATCTCGACCGGCTGCCCGATGACAAGCTCGGCCACATCCTCGGGTCGCACCTTGCCCTCGATCAGCAGCGCGTGCTCGTCGGGAACGATCTCCATCAGCACCTCGCGCGGGGCAATCACGCCACCGACGCTGTGCACGCGCAGATCGACCACTTCGCCGGCCACCGTTGCAACGACGACCTGCCGGCTCAGCATGTTGCTCATCGGGCGCAGCCGCTCCTGCAGGTCCAGCACACGGCGGTTGGCTTCGGAGTATTCGTCGGACGCGCGCTTGACGTACTCGTCTTGCAGGCCGATGACCTTCAACTCGATCTCCGACTGCTTCTGCCTTGCCCTGGCGTGCTCGGCACCGAACTCGCCTCGCTTCTCATCCTTGTCGGCCAGCGTACGCTCGAAGCCCATGACGCGGGTCTGCTGCACAAACTCGCGTCGATACAAGTCCTGGTTCATCGCCAACTCGTCGGCGATAAGCTTGCGGTTCACGTCGGCGGCATTGATCTGCTGCTGCAGCGCGGCAAGCTCCGCGCGCACCTGTTCGGCCTGGCCGTGCAGCAGGGCAGTCTGCCCCAGCAGTTGTTTGCGACGCGTCGCGAACAACTCGCCTTCAGCCGACAACAGCGAGCGCAGCTTGGCACTCTTCCTGGCGCGGTCACGCAGCTCCGGCGGGAAGACGAGCACCGTACGCCGCAGGCGTTCGGCATCGGCCCGCACGCTGCGCGCACGTTCGGCATCGAGCTGGTCCTGCAAGCCCTGCACGGCCGAATCGGCCTGCACCTCTTCGAGCTGCAGCAGGGCCTGCCCCGCCACCACATGGTCGCCGGACTTCACCAATACCGCTCGCAGGATGCCGCCTTCGAGGTGTTGCACCGTCTTGCGGTAGTTCTCGACCTTCACCTGTGCGGGCATGACTACCGCCCCGTTCAGCGGGGCCAGGCACAGCCAAAGCCCCACGGTGCCGAACAACACGGCGATGGCCCACGCGCCCACGCGCCCGATCCGTGCTCCCTTGTGGAACGGATCGACGGCGGCCTCCTTGGCGTCGGCGATGCCCTGCGCCGACCCGAGGCCTGCGACGTCAGCGCGGGGCGTCATGCCGCGCTTGCTCCGGCCACCGCCGTCGCTGGCTGGATGGCCACCGGTGCCGCCATCTGCAGCTTGGCCAGGATGGCGTCGCGCGGCCCGAACGCCAGCACGTTGCCGCTCTCGAGCACCAGCACCTTGTCGGCCTCGCTGAGCAGCGAGGGCTTGTGGGTCACGAACACCAGTGTGCTGCCCATCGCTCTGAGCTTGTGCATGGCGTCGATCAGCGTCAATTCACCCTCCGAGTCGAGGTTCGAATTCGGTTCATCCAGCACCACGTAGCGTGGCTGCCCGTAAAGGGCGCGGGCCAAGCCGATGCGCTGGCGTTGTCCCCCGGAAAGCGTTGCGCCGGCCTCGCCGATCTCGGTGTCGTAGCCCCTGGGTAGGCGAAGAATCATCTCGTGCGCGCCGGCCAGCCTGGCGGCCGCAACGACCGCTTCCGAACACTCCGCCGCAGATCCCATGCGCGCGATGTTCTCGGCCACCGTGCCGGCCAGCAACTCGATGTCCTGCGGCAGATAGCCGAGGTGGGGCCCCAGCAGGTGGCTGGGCCAATCGGCCAGGCTGGCGCCGTCCAGCCGCACGCTGCCGGACTGCGGCCGCCAGATGCCCAGCAGCACACGTACCAATGTGGACTTGCCGGCCGCACTGGGCCCGATGATCGCCAGGCATTCGCCGGCCGCGAGCGAAAACGAGATTCCCTTCAGGATCGGGGGTTGCCCGGGGCCCGCACTGAATACCGCTTTCTCCACCGCCAACGCCCCGAGGGGTGCCGGCAACTGCACCGTCGCGTCATCCCATTTCGCAGTCTTGAGCATCGCGTCCAGCCGGCCATACGCCGCGCGCGCCTCCACGAAACTCTTCCAGCCGCCGATCGCCAACTCGAGCGGTGCGGTCGCCTTGCCCAGCAGAATGGTGGCGGCGATCATGGTGCCCGAGCTCAAGTTTTCGGTGATCACCAGGTAGGCACCCATCCCGAGCATCAGTGTCTGCATGAGTTGGCGCAGACCCTTGGAACCGGCGACGATCACGCCGGCGCGGTCGCTGGCCACGTTCTGCGTGGCCAGCACCTGGCCGTTGCGCTGGCCCCAGCGGCCGACGAGCATGCCCCGCATGCCCAGTGCCTTGATGACTTCGGCATTGCGTACCGCGCCATCGATGTAGCGGCCGGATTCGCGTGACAGCGCGTTGGCCTGCTGCAGAATCGGGCGGGTGCGCCTGTCGTCGATCAGTGCCATCGACAGCAGAATCAGCATGCCGATCAGCGCTGTGACGCCCAGCACCCAGTGGATGATGAAGATGACCGCCAGGAAGGCGATGCCCCAGGGTGCGTCGAAGAAGGCGAACAGCGCGTTGCCGGTCAGGGCCTGCCGCAGTACCGCCACATCCCGGATCGCGCTGGCGTGGCGCGCACCGCCCGGCTGCGCAGCCTTGTCGAAGACCAGGTCGAGGATGCGGTTCGACAACATGGCGTCGAGCGCCAGCCCGGCCTGCACCAGGATGCGTGAGCGCAGAGTCTCCAGTCCGACGTAGACCAGATAACCCAGCGAAACGCCCAGCGTCAGCATGCCGAGCGTGGGCAGGCTGCGTGACGTCAGCACCCTGTCGTAGACCTGCAGCATGTACAGCGGTGACAGCAGCAGCGCCGCGTTGATGAACAGGCTGAACAGCCACGCATAGCGGAAGAAGAATGCGGCGCGCTTGAGATACGTCTTCACGATGTCCGTAACTTGTCGTCGCCCACCCGTCGCGCCGGGGTGGGTCTATCTTGCCAACCAGCCAGTTGGCTGGGGGTCGATCAGCAGCGCGCGGCTCGGTCACGCGCCGCCTCGGGTGCCGGCGCGTTCAACTGCGCCGCAGCCGCAATGCCACGAATCCCAGCCCGGCCAGCAGCAGCGCCCACTGCTCGGGCTCGGGCACCACGTTGACCGCGATCTGGCCCAGGCTGGGCGTGATGAGCTGCCCGGCCTTGTTGCCCACCAGCCCGATGAACTGGCCCGACACCAGGCTCAGCGCACCTTGGCCCGGGGCCAGCGCCCTGAGCGTGAAGGTGGCAATGTTGAAGTCGTCGTCCGTGGTCGCCGGAAAACTCCCGAACGCCACGCCCGTCACCGTGCCCGCGGCCTGGTCGATCGTGCCTTCCTTGTTGCCCGACGCAAACGTCCAGCGCGGGTCGATGGTGACCTTCGTCACCTCGAGGTTGGCGTTGTCGTACGAGAAGTTGAGCTTCTGCCCGCCGGTGAGATTGCCGATCACCGCGCCGCTGCTGGTGAGGTCGAACCCCAGCCCCTGCAGCACGACGTCGAAGACCTGCCCCACCGCGACCGTCTGCATGCTCGGGTCGAACTGGACCGCCGGAAGGGCCTGGGCGTTGACACCCGCCACTGTCACTGCGAGTCCCACGGCGACTGACTTGATCATGCGCGTCCTCCCTCTACTTGTTGACTGGCGCCGACCAGTCTGTTGAGCCCTGTGCGCCGAGTCAAGAAGTGACCGTCACCCGTTTGATCCAGCACAACGTACCCCCCGCGCTTGCGGGGTCTGACGGTTCGGCATACCCAACCAGCGCGCACAACAACGACGGCGACTGCGGCGACAGGACGGACGCCAGATGCCGCTGTGTGGGCTCGGCCCGCGATGGTGCGCGACGCCAGCCACGCATCGCGCTGCGGTTTCAACACCTCATACGCTGCCGTCCAAGTGTCCGGCTTTGCACTGCTGGTTTACTGCGAAGCGTGCCGTGGCGACTTCAAGTGACGCCCTGCGCAACCGCCACCGCGGTCGTGGACTCGACCTCAATCGTCGGACTCGACAGCGCCCCCAGGCCGACGACATGCGCCGTCTGCACGCAGGGGACAGGCTGACTTCGGTACGGCACGCTGCCAGCCCGTGAGATGCCGCCAGTTGCCAACGTTCGACAGACCCAGGAAGACACCACCACGCATCTTCGAGACCAGCGGGTTGCGGCACGATCGACGGCTTGCCGGCGATCGGCGTCGGCGCGCATTCGGCCTGCCGCCACCAACGGCCAGGCCGCTACG
>JBBIPS010000061.1:0-11872 GCA_037442725.1 Burkholderiales bacterium
CTCGGGTGCGGCGGCCTGCGCGGCGCGCAGCGCCCCGGGGCGGAACGAGCTCAGCAGCGGCGCTCGGCGCGCGCCGGCCCATAGCCGCTGCGCGTGCTCGGCGACGACCTGCCCGGTGCGCTCGTCCTGCCCCGTCGTCGGCTTGATCTCGATGTTCAGCGCCAGGCCGTTGCGCAGCACGAAGGCGGCGACCGCCGCCAACGTCGGCAGCGGCTCGCCGGCGAATGTTCGGCTGTGCCAACCGCCGGCGTCCAGCCGCGCCAGTTCGCCCCACAGTCGGTCCCCCGCGCGGCCGGTGGCACCCGTCGTACGTTCGAGCGTGTCGTCATGCAACAGGAAGGGCACGCCGTCGGCGGACAACTTGACGTCGCACTCGAAAGCGCGCCAGCCGAACGACGCGCCCAGCCGGAATGCGGCCAGCGTGTTTTCCGGCGCCAGCTTGCCCGCGCCACGATGCGCGATCCAGCGCGGGTAGGGCCAGGGTGCCGGCGCGTCGCGTGGGCTCATCGCGTTGCGCCGTCCGCCACGCGCCGTCCGCTGTCGGTGTCGAACCAGTGCAGGTGTGCGGCCGTGGCGCGCAGGTGAATCGTCTGCCCAGGGCGCGGCGCCGGCGCCGTGCCTTCGATGCGCAGCGTGAACAACTGGCCGGCGAGCCGACAGTACACGAGCCGCTCGGCGCCCAGCATCTCGAGCACTTCGACCTGCATCGCCCAGCCGACGCCGGCCGCGTCGACCTCGACATGCTCCGGGCGCACCCCCAGCACCAGCGGGCCATCGCGCGGCGCCGGCTGCGGCAGCGCCAGCGTGCTGGCGTCGGCGCCCTCGCCGATGCGCAATGTGCTGCCGTCGGCGTGCCCGGGCATCAGGTTCATCGGCGGCGAACCGATGAAGCCGGCGACGAAGGTCGACGCCGGCCGCGTGTAGACCTGCGCGGGCGTACCCACCTGTTCCATCACGCCGGCGTTCATCACGATCATGCGCTGCGCCAGCGTCATCGCCTCGACCTGGTCGTGGGTGACGAAGAGCGACGTGACGCCGAGCTCGGCGTGCAGCTTCTGGATCTCGATGCGCGTCTGCGCACGCAGCTTGGCGTCGAGGTTGGACAGCGGCTCGTCGAACAGGAAGACCTGCGGCTGGCGCACGATGGCGCGGCCCATCGCCACGCGCTGGCGTTGCCCGCCCGAGAGCTCGCGCGGCTTGCGCGCCAGCAGCGGCGAGAGCTCGAGGATGGCGGCCGCCTTGTTCACCCGGGCTTCGATCTCGGCCTTGGGCACCTTGGCGATCTTCAGGCCGTAGGCCATGTTGTCGTACACGCTCATGTGCGGGTACAGCGCGTAGTTCTGGAACACCATCGCGATGTCGCGCCGCGCCGGCTCGACGTCGTTCATCACGCGCGCGTGGCCGCTCGCGTCGGTGAAGGCGATCTCGCCGCCGCTGATCTCCTCGAGCCCGGCCACCATGCGCAGCAGCGTGCTCTTGCCGCAGCCCGAGGGACCGACGATGACGATGAACTCGCCCTCGGCGATCTCGACGCTGACGCCGTGGATGACCTGGTTGGCCTTCGCTCCGGAACCGTAGCGCTTGACGACGTTGCGCAGTGAGATCGCTGCCATGGCCTGTCAGTGTCCTTTGTTCTTCGGGTCGCGCGGCGGCGGCCTATTTCTCGGTGTCGACCAGGCCCTTGACGAACCACTTCTGCATCAGCAGCACGACCAGCGCCGGCGGCAGCAGCGCCAGCATCGCGGTGGCCATCACGAGGTTCCATTCGGTCAGCGCATCGCCGCCGACGATCATGCGCTTGATGCCGATGACGGCGGTGTACATCGATTCATCCTTGGTGATCAGCAGCGGCCACAGGTACTGATTCCAGCCGTAGATGAACTGGATCACGAACAGCGCAGCGATCGAGGTTGCCGACAGCGGCAGCAGCACGTCGAGGAAGAAGCGCATCGGCCCGGCGCCGTCCATGCGCGCCGCCTCGAGCAGCTCGTCGGGAACCGTCATGAAGAACTGGCGAAAGAGGAAGGTGGCGGTCGCCGAGGCGATCAGCGGCAACGTCAGGCCGGCGTAGCTGTTGAGCATGCCCAGGTCGGAGACGACCTTGAACGTGGGGATGATGCGCACCTCGACCGGCAGCATCAACGTGACGAAGATCATCCAGAAGAAGAAATTGCGCAGCGGGAAGCGGAAGTAGACGATCGCAAACGAGCTGATGATCGAGATCGCGATCTTGCCGATCGCGATCACGAGCGCCATCACGAAGCTGTTCAGGAGCATCGGCGCCACCGGTGCCGTCGAGCCGCGCGTCGAGCCGCCACCGAGCACCTGCGCGTAGTTGGCCCAGAGCTGGTCGCCCGGCAACAGGCGCATCGGCACCTCGAGCACCTGCTCGAGCGTCTGCGTCGACGCGACGAAGGTCACGTACAGCGGAAAGGCGACGACGACGATGCCGATCGCGAGGCCGACGTGGGTCAGCAGGGTCAGCAAGGGGCGGCGCTCGACCATCGCGATTCAGTAGTTGACCCGGCGCTCGACGAAGCGGAACTGGATCACCGTGAGTGCGATCACGATGGCCATCAGGATCGCCGACTGCGCCGAAGAGCCGCCCAGGTCGGCCGACTTGACGCCGTCGACGTAGACCTTGTAGACGAGGATCTGCGTCGCACCGGCCGGGCCGCCCTCGGTCGTCGCGTCGATCACGCCGAAGGTGTCGAAGAATGCGTAGACGATGTTGACGACGAGAAGGAAGAAGGTCACCGGCGACAGCAGCGGGACGACGATGGTCCAGAAGCGGCGCAGCGGGCGCGCGCCGTCGATGGCCGCAGCCTCGATCAGCGAGCGCGGGATCGACTGCAGGCCGGCGAGGAAGAACAGGAAGTTGTACGAGATCTGCTTCCAGATCGAAGCGATGACCACCAGCAGCATCGCCTGGTCGCCCTGCAGCACCCAGTTCCAGTCGATGCCCAACTGCTTTAGCACGAAAGTCACGATGCCCACCGACGGCGCGAACAGGAAGCCCCACAACACGCCCGCCACCGCCGCCGCCACCGCATAGGGCCAGATCAGCAGCGTGCGGTAGGCGATGGCGCCCCTGATCGCGCGGTTGGCCATCAGCGCCAGCAGCAGTGCGACCACGATACCGCCGCTGGCCACCAGCAGCGAGAAGATCGCGGTGACCTTGAACGAATCCAGGTACGCCTGGTCGGCCAGCAGGTAGCGGAAGTTCTCGAGCCCGGCGAACTCGGCATTCATGCCGAACGCATCCTGGCGCAGGAAGGCATACCACAGCGCCTGGCCCGCCGGCCAGAAGAAGAAGATCACCGTGATGGCGAGCTGCGGCGCCACCAGCAGAAAGGGCAGCCAGGCCGAGCGGAAGACGACGCGCTTTCCCATGCGGGGCTCAGGTGCGCCGCCCGCCGCGGTGGCGGGCGGCGGCCGGTGGCGGCGCCAGGCGCCGGATCAGTTGTCTCCGGCGCTGCGCTCGAACTTGCGCAGGATGTCGTTGCCGCGCTTGACGGCTTCGTCCATCGCGGCCTGCGCGCTCTTCTTGCCGGCCAGCGCGGCCTCGATCTCTTCCTCGATCACCGTGCGCCCCTGCACGAAGTTGCCGAAGCGCAGACCCTTCGAATTGGCGGTCGGTGGTTTGAAGTTGAGCTGCTTGAGCGCCACGTCTGCGCCGGCGTGTGTCTTGTAGAAGCCCGACTTGGCGGTGAGCTCGGCGGCGGCATTCGTGATCGGCACGTAGCCGCTGCCCTGGTGCCACTTGGCCTGGAGCTCGGGTTGCGACAGGTAGTTGAGGAACTGCGCCACGCCCTTGTACTCGGCCGCGGTCTTGCCGCCCAGCGCCCACACGCTGGCGCCGCCGATGATCGAATTCTGCGGTGCGCCCTTGATCTCGTCGTGGTACGGCAGGAAGTTGACCGAATACGGGAACTTCGCGCTGGCGTTGATCTTGTCGAGGGCCGACGAGCTCGAGGTCAGCATCGCGCATTCGCCGCTGAAGAACTTGGCCTCGGCCTCGTTGCGCCGGCCGGCGTAGGTGAACCAGCCGTTCTTGGCGAAGTCGACCAGCATCTGCAGATGCGCCACATGTGCGGGCGAGTTGATCTTGAACTCGGTGCCCACGCCGCCGATGCCGTTCTCCAGCGTGCCGATCGGCAGGTTGTGCCAGGCGCTGAAGATCTCGACATGCACCCAGCTCGGCCAGCCGGTCGTGTACACGCAGTCCTGGCCGCTCGCCTTGAGCTTGCCGGCGGCGACGGCGAACTCCTTCCAGGTCCTGGGTGCGGCCTCGGGGTCGAGCCCGGCCTTCTTGAAGGCGTCCTTGTTGATGTAGTAGACCGCCGTCGACGAGTTGAACGGGAACGACAGCATGTTGCCCTTGCGGTCGGTGTAGTAGCCCGACACCGCGCTCACGTAGGCTTTGGGGTCGAACTTCGCGCCCGACTCCTTCATCAGCTGGTAGACCGGCTTGATCGCACCCTTGGCCGACATCATCGTCGCCGTGCCGACTTCGAACACCTGCACCAGATGGGGCGCCTGGCCGGCACGGTAGGCGGCGATCGCCGCCGTCATCGATTCGGCGTAGCCGCCCTTGTAGACCGGGACGACCTTGTAGTTCTTCTGGCTGGCGTTGAAGCCGGCCGCCATCGCATTGACGCGGTCGCCGTTGCCGCCGGTCATCGAGTGCCACCACTGGATTTCGGTCTGCGCCCGGGCGGGCAGTGCCGTGGCGGCGAGCGCCGCGATGGCGGCGAGCAGTTTCAGTTTCGATTGCATGAGGACTCCATCGGTGAACATTCATTGGCGCCGTGCGGCTTGGCCTCGGGGCGCAAGTGCAGGGCTGCGAAACACGATAGTTTGCCGCCAATTCGTGACAACCCCGTTTCTGACACAGGAGGTGGTCCGCGGGCAACGGGAAAAACCCCGCTCGCTGCCGAGGGCAGACCCGGGGAGGCGGCGTGCGCTGCGTTACCATTCGCCGCCCATCGGCAGCCATTGTCGGCTCGCCGAGCTCATCGCGTCGCGTCAGCGGCGGTGTCGGGCTTGATCGATCCTCCGGCGCCCGCAGGCCCATGCCAGCTCCCCTCGTGACTTCCCCGCCCGTCGGCGCGACTGCGCACGAGGACGCCGTGCCGCGGCTGCGCGAGATTCCGTACAACTACACCTCGTTGTCCGACCGCGAGATCGTCATCCGGCTGCTCGGCGCGCGCGCCTGGGAGTTGCTCGGTTGGCTGCGCACCGAGCGACGCACGGGTCGCTCGGCACGCATGCTCTACGAGGTGCTGGGCGACATCTGGGTGGTGCAACGCAATCCCTATCTCGAGGACGACCTGCTCGCCAACCCGAAGCGGCGGCGGCTGCTCATCGACGCGCTCGATCACCGCCTGGGCGAGGTCGAGCGCCGCCGTACACCGCAGGACGATGCGGCACGCGACGGCCAGGTCGGCGAGCTGCTGGTGCTGGCGCACCAGGCGGTGCAGGACTTTGCTGCGCACTTCGCCGGCGTGGCCGCGCTGCGTCAGCGCGCACGGCGGGTGCTGGGGCGCCACACCGCGCGCGACAACATCAAGTTCGACGCGCTGTCGCGCGTCTCGCACGTCACCGACGCCACCGATTGGCGCGTCGAATACCCCTTCGTCGTGCTGACCCCCGACACCGAGCGCGAGACGGCCGGGCTGGTCAAGGGCTGCATCGAGCTCGGCCTGACGATCATCCCGCGCGGCGGCGGCACCGGCTACACCGGCGGCGCGGTGCCGCTGACCTGGCGCAGCGCCGTCATCAACACCGAGATGCTCGAGCAGATGGGCGAGGTCGAGCAGGTCGCGCTGCCCGGTTGCGCCGAGCCGGTGCCGACGATCCGCACCGGCGCGGGTGTCGTCACCCAACGCGTCGCCGACGCCGCCGAACGCGCCGGCTATGTCTTCGCCGTCGATCCGACGTCGGCCGACTCGTCGTGCGTCGGCGGCAACGTCGCGATGAACGCCGGCGGCAAGAAGGCCGTGCTGTGGGGCACCGCGCTCGACAACCTGGCGAGCTGGCGCCTGGTCACGCCCGACGCCGAGTGGCTCGAGGTGGTGCGGCTCGACCACAACCTGGGCAAGATCCACGACGTCGCGGTGGCGCGCTTCGAGTTGCGCTGGCTCGATGCGTCGGGCAGCCGTGTCGAGCGCAGCCAGCGGCTCGACATCCCGGGCCACGTCTTTCGCAAGTCAGGGCTCGGCAAGGACGTCACCGACAAGTTCCTGGCCGGGCTGCCCGGCGTCCAGAAGGAGGGCTGCGACGGCCTCATCACCAGCGCGCGCTGGATCCTGCATCGCATGCCGGCGCACGTGCGCACGGTATGCCTCGAGTTCTTCGGCAACCCGCAGCAGGCGGTGCCGGCGATCGTCGAGATCAAGGACTTCATGTTCGCCGAGCAGGCGCGCGGCGGTGCCATCCTGGCCGGGCTCGAGCACATGGACGACCGCTACCTGAAGGCCGTCGGCTACACCACCAAGAGCAAGCGCGCGGCGCTGCCCAAGATGGCGCTGTTCGGCGACATCGTCGGCGACGACGCCGCCGCCGTCGCCCGCGCGGCCAGCGAGGTCGTGCGCATCGCCAACAGCCGCTCGGGCGAGGGCTTCGTCGCCGTCAGCGCCGAGGCGCGCAACAAGTTCTGGCTCGACCGCAAACGCACCGCGGCCTTCAGCAGGCACACCAACGCCTTCAAGATCAACGAGGACGTGGTCATCCCGCTGCCGCGCATGGGCGAGTACACGCTCGGCATCGAGCACATCAACATCGAGCTGAGCCTGCGCAACAAGCTGGCGCTGCTCGACCGGCTGCTGGCGCTGTTCGATGGCGGCACGCTGCCGCTGGGCCGGGCCGACGACGGCCGCGCCGCCCCGAGCGCCGAACTGCTCGCCGAGCGCGTGCAGCAGGCGCGGCTCCAGTTGCGCGAGCTGCGCTCGCTGTGGCAGCACTGGCTCGACCACCTCGACGTCGCGCCGCTGCCCGAGGGCGGCGAAGGCGGGCGCAGCGTCTTCGAGCAGTTGCAGGACCACACGCTGCGCGCGAGCTGGAAGCTGCAGATCGAGGCACCGCTGCGGCAGCTCTTCGCCGGCGCCGCGTTCGCGCCCATCCTCGACGAGTGCCGGCGCATCCATCGGGAGGTGCTGAGCGGCCGCGTCTGGGCCGCGCTGCACATGCACGCCGGCGACGGCAACGTGCACACGAACATCCCCGTCAACTCGGACAACTACGAGATGCTGCAGACCGCGCACGAAGCGGTGGCGCGCATCATGGCGCTGGCGCGCAGCCTGGGCGGCGTGATCAGCGGCGAGCACGGCATCGGCATCACCAAGCTCGCCTTCCTGACCGAGGCCGAAGGCGCGGAGTTCGCCGCGTACAAGTCGCGCATCGACCCCGAGGGCCGCTTCAACAAGGGCAAGCTGCTGCGCGGCGCGGCGCTGCATGCGCTCGGCCCCGATGTGCATGCCGCCGACCTGAGCCACGCCTATACGCCCAGCTTCGGGCTGATGGGCCACGAGTCACTGATCATGCAGCGCAGCGACATCGGTGCCATCGCCGACAGCGTCAAGGACTGCCTGCGTTGCGGCAAGTGCAAGCCGGTGTGCTCGACGCACGTGCCGCGCGCCAACCTGCTGTACAGCCCGCGCAACAAGATCCTGGCCGCCTCGCTGCTGATCGAGGCCTTCCTCTACGAGGAGCAGACGCGGCGCGGCGTCAGCATCCGGCATTGGGCCGAGTTCGAGGATGTCGCCGACCACTGCACCTTGTGCCACAAGTGCCTCGGCCCGTGCCCGGTGGACATCGACTTCGGCGACGTCACGATGGCGATGCGCGACCTGCTGCGCAAGATGGGGCGCAAGAGCTGGCGCCCGGGCCACGCGGCCGCGATGCTGATGCTCGACGCGACGAGCCCGCGCACCATCAAGTTGGTGCGCGGCGTGATGACCGGCATCGGCTTCAAGGTGCAGCGCCTGGCGCACGATGTGCTGAGGCTCGCGGCGCGACGCCAGACCGCCGCCCCGCCGGCCACGGTGGGCGCGGCGCCGGTGCGCGAGCAGGTGATCCACTTCATCAACAAGAAGCTGCCCGGTGGACTGCCCAAGCGCACCGCGCGCGCGCTGCTCGACATCGAGGACAGGAACTACGTCCCCGTCATCCGCGACCCGCGCGCCACCAGCGCCGAGACCGAGGCCGTCTTCTACTTCCCCGGCTGCGGCTCGGAGCGTCTGTTCAGCCAGGTCGGCCTGGCCACGCAGGCCATGCTCTGGCACGCTGGCGTGCAGACGGTGCTGCCGCCGGGCTACCTGTGCTGCGGCTACCCGCAGCGCGGCAGCGGCGAGTCCGACCGCGCCGGGAAGCTGATCACCGACAACCGCGTGCTGTTCCACCGTGTCGCCAACACGCTGAACTACCTCGACATCAAGACGGTCGTCGTCAGTTGCGGCACCTGCTACGACCAGTTGCAGGGCTACAAGTTCGAGGACATCTTTCCCGGCAGCCGGATCATCGACATCCACGAGTACCTGCTCGAGAAGGGGATCACCCTGGCCCGTTTGGTCCCGGTGCAGGCTCGCGTGAGTGAAGTACAGCTCGAGCATGGCGGCCGGGACCACGAGCGCGCGGCGCTGGCCGCTGGTGCCGGCCTGGCGCGGCCCGGGTACCTGTTCCACGACCCCTGCCACAGCCCGATGAAGCTGCGCGAGCCGATGCAGACGGTTCGCTCGCTGCTCGGCCCCAACGTGATCCAGACCGAGCGCTGCTGCGGCGAGAGCGGCACGCTGGGCGTGACCCGTCCTGACATCGCGACGCAGCTGCGCTTCCGCAAGGAACAGGAGCTCGTCAGGGGTGAAGCCGAACTGCGCCGGATCGGCGCCGTGGCGCCGCACGGCAACGTCAGGATCCTGACCTCGTGCCCGAGCTGCCTGCAGGGGCTGAGCCGCTTCGAGGGCGACCTGGCCGGGGGCCTGCTCGAGGCCGACTACGTCGTCGTCGAGATGGCGCGCCACATCCTCGGGGAAGACTGGCTGCAGGATTACGTGGCCAAGGCCAACGCCGGTGGCATCGAGCGGGTGCTGGTGTAGCCGCCGCGCAGCGTGCCATTGTGCCGGGGTGCCCGCGGCGGAACTGCCATGGGTGCGGTGATGAGCCGCCCAGGCTTCGCCGCTGCGGTCGCCTTTGTGACCCGGCAGGGCACGTGGCCCGGCGCCACGGATTCGTCGGCGGCGAGGGTTGCGCGATGACCGATGCCCGGGTCCAGCACGCGGTGGCCGTGGGCCACGCCTTCGTCGTCCTGCGCCGCGCGCTGCGCCATGCCGCGTGCGCCTGGCCGATCATCGAATTGCCATCGGTCGGCAGCGCCGCGTCCGACCGCGACTGCAAGCTCAAGTGCTGCCGGCAGATCGACACGCTGGCGCACTGCCAGACCCGCAGGCTACCGAATCTCCGCGTCAGGAACGATTCCCGCCAGTGGGTACTGCAGCCGTTGACCACGGCCGACGCGATGCGGATCGAGCGGCTGGGCACGCCTCGGCGGGTGGTGCCATTGTTCGGCGATGCCGCGTTCGACTTCGCCGCACCGGCCGGTGCCGGCGTACCTGCCAGTGCCAGCCTTCGGACTGCCGTCCATGATTGACGCGGCTCACCAAACCCCCTTGAATGGGGGGGCGTCAACTGATTTCTGTGCTAGAAATGCGGCGATGGCGGATGGAATGCCATATCCTGCCGCGATGATTGGGATCGAAGTCGTTCAGGGGAACAACATGAAGTTCAAGTTCGGGCGCCGGGTCACTGGACTACGGCAAGCCGCCGTCGCTGTTGCCCTGCTGGCGGGCGGCGTCTGCAATGCCCTGGCCGGTGGCGGCAGTCTCGACCCTGTCAACCCGAGCGCCTCGTTCGCCAACACCGTCACCGGTGGATTCACGGATACGTGGACCTTCAATCTCGGTACACCGTCGATCGTGGCGGCGTCGCTGACGAACGTGCAGATCACGTTCGGCGGCTTCGAGGTCGGTGGCATCCTTGACTTTGCTGCTGCGCTGAACGGAACGACGCTGTTCGGGCCGACCTCGGTCGTCAACACGCCGCCGATCACGGTGACGACACAGGTGCTGGCCGGTGCCGCATCGCTCGGGGCCGGCCTGTATCAACTCGTCGTCAGTGGCAGCGGTGTCACCGGTGCATCGGCATCGTATGGCGGCAACATCGTCGCCACCCCGGTTCCCGAGCCCGAACCCTACGTCATGCTGCTGGCGGGCCTGGGCGTCGTCGGTTTCGTCGCGGCTCGACGCAGACCGCGCCGCTGAGGCTCGCGCTGGATGCGGCCCCGAAGCGCGGGGCAGGATCGGGGCAGTGCGCAAGCGCTGCCCCGATTGCATTCCGGGCTGCCGGCGGCGGCCGATGCAGGCTGTCGTGCGTGCGGGCTACACTGGCTGCAACTGCACTTCCTCTCCGAGCGCACCCGACCATGCCCAGCACCGCTGTCAAGACGCCCCAGCCCACTGCTCTGACGCTGCACCAGGCCAGCCGCATGCTGGAGGTCGGCTTCGACGATGGCTCGCTGTTCCGCATCCCGTTCGAGCTGTTGCGCGTGTATTCGCCGTCGGCCGAGGTCCAGGGCCACGGGCCGGGCCAGGAGGTGCTGCAGACCGGCAAGCGCGATGTCGGCGTCGAGGCGCTCGAAGCCGTCGGACACTACGCCGTGCAGCCGACCTTCAGCGACGGCCACAGCACGGGCATCTACAGCTGGGAGACGCTCTACCGCCTGGGCTCGCAGCAGGGCGAGTTGTGGCAGCGCTACCTGCAGCGCCTGGACGAGGCCGGCCTCGACCGCGACGCGCCGATGGCCGACAAGTCGGCTGCCTCCGGCGGCGCCTGCGGGCAGCACCACTGATCGGCCTGCGCCGCAGCGTGCGCGAGCAGGGCGACCCATCCGGCATTCCTGTCGACTTCGAGCCAGATCCGCGCCTCGGGCAGGCGCCATCCCCATCCAGCGCACCCACCATGGCGCAAACCCATTTCGGTTACGAGACAGTCGACGAGGCCGACAAGGCGCGCAAGGTGCGCGGTGTGTTCGACTCCGTGGCTTCGCGCTACGACATCATGAACGACCTGATGTCGCTCGGCCTGCACCGGCTCTGGAAGGCCTACACCGTCGCGCTGGCCGACGTCAAGCCGGGCCAGCAGGTGCTCGACATCGCCGGTGGCACCGGCGACATGGCGCGCGCATTCGCGCGCAAGGCCGGACGCGACGGCGGCGTGGTCCACACCGACATCAACGAGAGCATGCTGCGCACCGGTCGCGACCGGCTGCTCGACGAAGGGCTGGCACTGCCCACCGTCGCCTGCGACGCCGAGCGGCTGCCGTTCCGCAGCGACACCTTCGACCTCGTCTGCGTCGCCTTCGGCCTGCGCAACATGACGCACAAGGAGGTCGCGCTGGCCGAGATGTGCCGCGTGCTGCGGCCCGGTGGCCGGCTGCTGGTGCTCGAGTTCAGCCGGGTCGCCGCGCCGCTGGCCAGGCCCTACGACTGGTACTCGATGAACGTGCTGCCGCGGCTGGGCAAGCTCGTCGCCAACGATGCCGACAGCTACCGCTACCTGGCCGAGTCGATCCGCATGCACCCCGGCCAGGCCGAGCTGAAGGCGATGATGAAGGCGGCCGGTTTCGGCCATGTCGACGTGCACAACCTCAGCGCCGGCGTGGTGGCGGTGCACGCCGGCATCAAGTGCTGAGCCGAGCGACTTCGCCTCTGAGCGCCCCCAGGGCCGGGCTGCGCCCAGCCCGCCCCCCGCGGGGCATAAGCGCTAACTTAACGTTCATGAGAAATCGGCCTCGCACTGATACGGACGAAGGCGCGGC
>JBBIPS010000062.1:0-11839 GCA_037442725.1 Burkholderiales bacterium
CCGCCGCGCCGGACGTCCGCGTCGTGGGTTCGGCCGCCGACGCGGCAGCCACGGCCGTGGCTGTCGGCGTGGCGGGCAGGGCGCAGGACGGTCGCGTGTCGACGGCTGCGGCCGACGCATCCGAAGCTGCCGCCGCGAAGTGCCGCTCGAGTTGCGCCAGCAGCGCCGCATGGCCGTCGCGACGCACCGCCACGGTCTCGACGACCGGGCAGCCGAGTTCGCGTGCCAGCCGCGCGACGTCGATGCGCAGGCCGCGCGAACGTGCCAGGTCGGCCATGTTCAACGCGACGATCAGCGGTCTGCCCAGACGCCGCAGTTCGAGCACCAGGCGCAGGTTCATGCGCAGGTTGGTGGCATCGACGACAGCGACGATGGCGTCCGGAACATCCTCGCCGGTGCGGCGGCCCTCGATGACTTCGAGGGTGACCCGCTCGTCGGGCGAGGCCGGGTTCAGGCTGTAGGTGCCCGGCAGGTCGATCACTGCGACGCTTCTGTCGCCGTGCAGCCTGGCCAGCCCGAGCTTGCGCTCGACCGTCACGCCGGCGTAGTTGGCCACCTTCTGGCGTGCACCGGTGAGCAGGTTGAACAGCGCCGTCTTGCCACAATTGGGATTGCCGACCAGCGCGACGCTGGGCGGCGCTGCGGTCGTCGTCTGCGACATTGGAGCCGGTCCCTCGATTCAGACGCCGGGCGGGGTGCGGCGTCTCATGCCGGCGCGACTTCCACGCAACGTGCTTCGAGCAGGCGCAGCGCGAACATCGTTTCACCGACCAGCACCGCCAGGGGCTCGTGCCCGCCCGGCCCCCGGCGCAGCACCCGCACCGGCTCGCCGGGCAGGAAGCCCAATTCGCCGAGCCGGCGCAGATGCCTGACTTCGACCTCGGGGCTGTGCGCCGAGACGGTGCGCACGGTGGCAGCGGCGCCGTCGGGCAGGTCGGCAAGCGATTTGGGCATGGTGGCTGGCAACGGAGGTGGGTCGGACAAGCCCCGGTCGCGGGGGCAGATCGCGCTACCGGTCACACGCATTCGGCCGGTCTCAAATGCGAGTGTCTCTCATTTAGACTGGCGATGTCGGCGCCGAGTGGGCGCGACCTTGCACTGGATCAAACCTCGTCGATCGGACCCCCCCGGACTGGGCACGGACTCATGCCGGCGACGCTGAGCTCGCAGACTGGCCGTCCCGACGACTGCCCCTGCCTTGCGAAGGAGCAAGCCTGCGGCGTGCGCGGCCTGCAAAGTGGAACAACGTCGCCAGCGGGGAAGCCCGACGCGCCCGGCTGCTGACGCCGCCAACCGGCGTCAGGCACGACCCTCAGTGTGCCCGCCCGCCGATGCCTGCGCGCGAGCGACGCGTCGACGCGTGCCGACACGTCGCGCGGTCAGGCCGCCTTGTGCAGCCGCGCGGCAGCCGCGTCGATCGCGACCGTGAGTTCAGCGAAGCTGCGGTGCGCCGGGAACTGCGGAAAACGCGCGGCGATCGACTCCGGCGGGTGGATGAAGAAGCCGGCATCGGCGACGCCCAGCATGGCGGTGTCGTTGTACGAATCGCCCGCCGCGATAACCTGAAAGTTCAGCGTCCTGAGTGCCTCGACGGCACGGCGTTTCTGGTCGGCCTGGCGCAGCCGGTAGTCGCGCACGAAGCCGTCGGCATCGACCACGAGCTGGTGGCAGAACAGCGTCGGGCGGCCGAGCTGGCGCATCATCGGCTCGGCGAATTCGTAGAACGTGTCGGACAGGATGATGACCTGGTAGCGCGTGCGCAGGTCGTCGAGGAAGTCCTTCGCGCCGGCCAGCGGTGACATGCCGGCGATGACGTGCTGGAGGTCGGCCAGCTTCAGTCCGTGCTGCTCGAGCAGGCCGATGCGGTGGCGCATCAGCCTGTCGTAGTCGGGTTCGTCGCGGGTGGTGCGCATGAACTCGGTGATGCCGGTGCGCTCGGCGAAGGCGATCCAGATCTCGGGGATCAGCACGCCTTCGAGGTCGAGGCAGACGACTTGCATGGCGGGGCTCCAGGCTCGCGTGGCCCGGATGGCCGCCGCTTCGGGCGGGCATCGTAGCGCATGGAGCAACGGTGGCGGCGCCGCGCCGCACGCCTGCCTTGCGTGGCGGACGCGCATCGGCGCTGCCGGCCGGTCCCGGCGTGCCCGGTCGCTTCCTCGGGACGATGGCACGCGCCCCGCGCGGGGCGATGCGCGCCGGATGTCAGCGGCCGGCGAAACGCGGCGCGCGACGCTCGGCGAAGGCCGCCATGCCCTCGCGCAGGTCGGCGCTGGCGGCGCACCGGGCCACCCGCCCTCGCAATGTCCCGGCGTCCGCGTCGCCGCGTGCGATCTCGTTGAGCGAGCACTTCATGCCGCGCAGCGCCAGCGGTGCGCCGGCACACAGCGCGTCGGCCAGCGTCTGCACTGCGGTGTCGAGTTGCGCGCGTTCGACGAGCTGGTCGAGGTAGCCGATGCGCAGCAACTCGTCGGCGCCGAGGTTCTCGGCCAGCAGGAACAGCCGCTTGGCCTGTGCGAGCCCGAGGCGCGAGACATAGCGACGCAGCCCACCCGGGTAGTAGTGCAGCCCGAGACGCGCCGCCGGCATGCGCAGCGCCATGCCACGGCAGCCGATGCGGAAGTCGCACGCCAGCGCCAGGTCGGTGGCGCCACCGTAGACGCCGCCGTTCAAGCGGCAGAGCGTCGGCAGCGGCAACGCCTCGAGCGCATCGACGACCTGCTCGAACAGCTCCGGGCCGCCCGGCGTCGCGCTGTCGCCCAGTTCGCCGAGGTGGTAGCCCGAGCAGAACGTCGCGCCGGCGCCGGTCAGCACCAGCAGCCGGACGTCGGGGTCGGCCTGCACGGCCAACAGGTGGGACTGCAGCGCGAGCAGGTCCTCGCCGTGCAGGCGGTTGTGGTGCCCGGGACGGTTCAGCGTCAGCGTGGCGCGGCCATGGTCGAAGCTGAGCAGCGGGGTGCCTGGCGTGGAATCGGGCATGTCGCAGTGGAGTGGGTCGCGTCGCGCGCAGTATCGGCCAGTCGGCGTTGCATGATGGCGCCTGCGCGGGCACCGGCCGGTGCGCCGGAGCGTGCGCGTCGTGGAGCGCAGACCCGAACCCGAAGGAAACTGGACATGACGATCGAATTCAAGTGCAGCTGGACCGACCCGGACCTCGAGCGCTGGCGCGACACCTGCGTGCGCTTCATCGAGACCGAAATGGCGCCCGACGACGCCGCGGCGCGCCGGCGCGGCAATGTCGGCCACGCGCTGTGGCGCAAGGCCGGGGCGCTCGGGCTGCTTTGCACCGACGTCGCCGAGGACTACGGCGGCGCCGGCGGCGACTTCCGCCACGAAGCGGTGTTCTACGAGGAGTGCGCGCGGCGCGCGCTCACCGGCATGGCGACGTCGGTGCACTCGATCGTCGCGCACTACGTGCTGAACCATGGCACCGAGGTGCAGAAGCGCCGCATCCTGCCGCGCCTGGCCCGCGGCGAGTGGGTCGGGGCGATCGCGATGACCGAGCCCGGCGCCGGCTCGGATCTGCAGGGCATCCGCACGCGTGCCGTCCGGCGCGGCGACAGCTACCTGATCAATGGCGCCAAGACCTTCATCACCAACGGCCTGCTCGCCGGCGTCGTGCTGGTGGTGTGCAAGACCGACCCGGCACTGGGTGCGCGCGGGACTTCGATCCTGATCGTCGAAACCGAAGGCTGCGCGGGATTCCGCGTCGGGCGCGTGCTCGACAAGATCGGCATGCGTGCGCAGGACACCTCCGAGCTGTTCTTCGACGACGTCGAGGTTCCCGCCGGGAACCTGCTCGGCGGTGTCGAGGGCCAGGGCTTCTTCCAGTTGATGAGCGATCTGCCCTACGAGCGATTGATCATCGGCGTGAGCGCACTGGCGGCGATGGAAGGCGCGTACCGGGCCACGCTGGCGTACGTGCGCGAGCGGCAGGTCTTCGGCCGGCCGCTGGCCGAATTCCAGAACACGCGCTTCAAGCTCGCCGAGGTGGCCACGCAGATCGCGCTGGGCCGCGCGTTCATCGACCGCTGCGTCGCCGATCTGGTCGCCGGAACGCTCGACACCGCGACCGCTTCGATGGCCAAGCTGTGGGCCAGCGAGGCCCAGGGCCGCGTGATCGACGAATGCCTGCAGCTCTTCGGCGGATCCGGCTACATGGACGAGTCGCTGGTCGCGCGCCTGTACGCCGACGCGCGGGTGCAGCGCATCTACGGTGGCACCAGCGAGATCATGAAGGAGGTGATCGCGCGCGCGCTGTGATGCGATGCGCGTCGCTGCAACAATCGCCAGCCTGGCGCCGCACCGCGGTGCCGACTGCGAAAGACCAACATGGAAGAGCGTGTCCGTATCGAGATCGACGCCCGTGGCGTCGCCGACGTCTGCCTGGTGCGCGCCGACAAGATGAACGCGCTCGACGCTGCGATGTTCGACGCCCTCGTCGCGGCGATCGATCGGCTGCGGGGTGAAGCGCGCCTGCGCGTCGTCGTGCTGCACGGCGCGGGGCGTGCCTTCTGCGCCGGGCTCGACAAGGACCGTTTCGCCAGGATGGGCGCCGGCATCGACGGCGCCATCCGCGACCTGCGCGCACGCACGCACGGCAGCGCCAACGCGGCGCAGCAGGTGGCGTGGGGCTGGCGCGGGCTGGCGGTGCCGGTGATCGCCGCGGTGCACGGCGTGGCCTTCGGCGGTGGGCTGCAACTGGCGCTCGGCGCCGACATCCGGCTCGTCAGCGTCGACTTGCAGATGTCGGTGATGGAGATCCGGTGGGGCCTGGTGCCCGACATGGCCGGCCTGCCGCTGATGCGCGGCCTGCTGCGTGACGACGTGGCGCGCGAGCTGACGTACACCGGCCGCACGGTGGCAGGCGAGGAGGCGGTGGCGCTCGGACTCGCGACGCGCGTGTGCGCCGATCCGCTGACCGAGGCGCACGCGCTCGCCGCCCAACTCGCGCAGCGCAGCCCGCACGCGTTGCGCGCGGCCAAGCGGCTGTTCAACCGCGCGCACGACGATGATGAGGCCACGCTGCTGCAGGCCGAATCGGACGAGCAGGCGGCGTTGATCGGCAGCGCCAACCAGCTCGAGGCGGTGCGCGCCAATCTCGCGCAGCGCGCGCCGGTGTTTGCCGACGTTGCGCCAGGATGAGCGCACCGACGCAAGCGGCCGGGCGTGACCCTACGCCGCTGCAGACGCGCCTGGACGAACGACTCGCGGCGCGCATCCGCGCCCGGCTGCGTGCCTTCGACGTCCGCCCGCTCGGCGGCCACCCCGGGCAGCGCCGTGCGGCCGTGGCGCTCACGCTCACCGTCGAAGGCCGTGGCGCCGGCCTGCCAGGCCTGCCGCAGACGGCAGCCTGGAGCGAACGCCCGGCGCTGGTGCTGACGCTGCGTTCGCACCGACTGCGCCAGCACGCCGGCCAGTGGGCGCTGCCCGGCGGGCGCATCGACGCCGACGAGACGCCCGAGCAGGCAGCGCTGCGCGAACTGGCCGAGGAGGTGGGGCTGCACCTGAACGCCTGCGCCGTGCTGGGCCGGCTCGACGATTTCGCCACGCGCTCGGGCTACGTCATCACGCCGGTCGTGGTCTGGGGCGGGCCCGCGCCAACGCTGAGCGCCAATGAGAGCGAGGTGGCGAGCATCCACCGTATTCCCGTGGCCGAACTGCTGCGCGCCGATGCTCCTCTGCTCGAGATGATCGAGCAGAGCCCGCGGCCGGTGCTGCGCATGCCGATCGGCGACGGCTGGATCGCCGCGCCGACCGCCGCGTTCCTGTACCAGTTCCGCGAGGTCTGCGTGCACGGCCGCTCGACGCGGGTGGCGCACTTCGAGCAGCCGACCTTCGCCTGGAAGTGACGGCACATCGCCCGCGCCGGTCTAGCGCGGCACGACTTCGAGCTGCTCGGGCGACAGGTAGTGGCGCCGGAAGTCCTCGAATGGCTGCGCGTCGGCCGCCTCGATGCGCCTCTGCTCGTCGACCGATCGTGCCGCCAGGGCGTCGAATCGCGCCGCCAGATCGGCACCGTAGGGCAGGCCGAGCAACCGGGTCTTGGTCTGCGCCGACTGCGCGCGGATGAAGCCGGTGTACGAGTTGCCGAAATCGGCGGCCATCGCTTGCAGCACGCGCGCCGACGGCAGCAACCCGGCGTCGAGCAGCCCGCGCCGCGCCGCGCGCAGTGCATCGGCGTGGGCGCAACCGCCGTGTGCGGCATCGAGCGCCGCGGCGATCGGTGCGCACTCGTCGACGATCTGCAGCCCCCAGTCGGACAGGGTCAGCTCGCCCGCGCCGTGCTCGAGGCACAGTCCAGGCTCGCGACCCTGCGCCGCGACGCGGTCCTGGTTGCGGCTCTGGCCAGCGATCTCGGGCGGGGAGTCGGGCGGGCTGTCGCTGAGCAGGCAGTGCAGCAGGAAGACGTCGAGGAAGCGCATCGTCGGCGCCGCGATGCCGGCCGGTACGAACGGGTCGAGGTCCATCAGCCGCACCTCGACGTATTCGACCCCGCGTTCGCGCAGCGCGTGCAGCGGGCGCTCGCCGGGACGGATCACGCGCTTGGGCCGGATCGTGCCGTAGAACTCGTTCTCGATCTGCAGCAGGCTGGTCGCGAGCTGGTTGTATTCGCCGCCCGGGCTGTGGATGCCAGCCGCCTCGTACGGCGCGTAGGGGCGGGTGAGCGCATCCTGCAGCGACGCGGCGTAGCTGTCCAGGCTGTTGTAGCTGACGGCGAGCGAGGCCTGCGCGTCGCTGTGGTAGCCCAGCCGCCCCATGCGCAGCGAGGTGGCATGCGGCAGGTACAGCGTGTGCTCGGTGAGCGCCTGCAGCGGATGCGGCCGGTTGCCGAGGAAGCTCGAACAGACCGCCGGCGAGGCGCCGAACAGGTACAGCAGCAGGAACGATCGGCGGCGGAAGTTGCGGATCAGTGCGAAGTAATCCTCGCTCGACAACCCCGGCAGCGACCAGTTGTAGTGGACGCCGCAGATCGTCTGCATGCGCCGGCCATAGCGCAGCCCGAGGCCCAGGCGGTAGACGCTCTTGGCGCGGCCGATGTTGGACTTGCCGTAATGGCCGATCGGGATGTTCTCGTCGGTCGGCAGGCCGCACGGCATGCTGCCGACCCACAGCAGTTCGTCGCCGATGGCGCGGAAGACGCATTGGTGCAGCTGCGTCAGCTCGTCGATGCAGTCCTGCACCGCGGTGTGCACGCCGGTGATGAGCTCGAGCTGCGACTCGCAGTAATCGGTGGTGATCTGCGGGTGCGTCAGCGCCGAGCCCAGCGCGGCCGGATGCGGGGTCAGCGCCAGGGCACCGTCGGCGCGGGTGCGCAGGCTCTCCTTCTCGACGCCGCGCCGCATCGCTGTGAGTGCCGCGGGCGTCAGTGCGCCCAGGCGGTCGTGCAAACTGCCCATGTCGGGTCCTCGTGTCGAATTGTTCTTCCGGGCCCGCACGGTAGCACTCGGGCGCGAGCCGCGCTGACGCGATGTCTTCGGGGCGCCCTCAGATCGCGCGTTGTTCGAGCATCGGTCTCGCGCCTTCGTGCTGAGCCAGCGCGCTGGCCAGCCAGGGCAGCACCGGATGCAGCGCCGGATACAGCGTGAACGGTGGGTTGATGACGAACACGCCGCTGCCGGCCAGACCGAAGCCCTGCGCATCGGGCAGTTGCACCGACAGGCGTGCATGCAGCCAGCCCTTGGGCGCGAGCGCCTGCAGCCGCCTGGGCAGCTGCGTCGACTCGTGCTTGCCGACCTGCGGGTACCAGACGATGTAGACGCCCTCGGCGAAGCGCTGCAGCGCTTCGCGCAGCGTCTGCACCACCGCGGCGTAGTCGGCGTGCCCTTCGTAGCTCGGATCCATCAGCACCACGCCGCGCCGCGTGGGCGGTGGCAGCTGGCCCTTCAGCCCGGTGAAGCCGTCGCCGTTGAACACCTGCACGCCATGCCCGGCGCCGAATTCCGCCTGCAGCAGTCGGTGATCGGTCGGGTGCAGCTCGAACAGGCGCAATTGGTCGTCCCGACGCAGCAGCGCCCGCGCCAGCGCCGGCGAGCCCGGGTACCGATGCAACGCACCGTCCGGATTGAAGCCTCGCACCAGGGCGACGTAGTCCGCCACCGGCGCGGGCAGGTCCTGGCGCTGCCACAGGCGGGCGATGCCCTGCACATACTCGCCCTTCTTCTGCGCGGCCGCGTCCTGCAGCGAGTAGCTGCCCGCGCCGGCGTGCGTGTCGATCAGTCGGTAGGGTTTGTCCTTCAGGTTCATGTGGCGCAGCACCAGCGCCAGCACGATGTGCTTGAGCACGTCGGCATGGTTGCCGGCGTGGAAGGCGTGACGGTAGGCAAGCATCTCGATGGCGCGCGCGGGGGAGCAGCAGTTGTCGGCGCGGTCCGGATCGTGCGGCGCGGCATCCGCGCGGCACGCATCACGCGGCCAAGAAAAAAGGGCCCGACTGAAGCCGAGCCCTCGATCCGACTGCCGAATTTCTGGTGGAGACGAGGAGGATCGAACTCCTGACCTTCGCATTGCGAACGCGACGCTCTCCCAGCTGAGCTACGCCCCCAAAGTGAGGCGGCATTCTAGCAGCAACCCGTGGCCTGCCGCGGGGTGATGGGCCGGTGTAGAAAGCGCGCCTGTTGCGTCCCCGAGGGGCTGGAGAGAGCTGAATGATTCGACACGACGCGGCGTGGTACGACCTGCAGTACGACAACCGGGCGCGAGTGCCCGGGTTCGCCTCGGTCCTGGCGGGTTGGGCCGAAGCCTCGACACGGGCGCGTCGGCAACTCACGCCGCGCATCGACCTGGCCTACGGAGCGACGGCGGCCGAGTCGCTGGACGTCTTCGCTGCGCCGTCGCCGAATTCACCGGTGCTGGTCTTCGTGCACGGCGGTTGGTGGCGCGCATTGGACAAGTCCGATCATTCCTTCATCGCTCCCGCCTTCGTGCAGGCCGGGGCGATGGTGGTGGTGCCCAATTACGGCCTGTGCCCGACGGTGTCCATCGAGCAGATCGCGCTTCAGGTCGCGCAGGCACTAGCCTGGGTCTGGCGCCATGCGACGCAGTTTGGTGGTGATCCCGCGCGCATCGTCGTCGTCGGCCACTCCGCGGGGGCGCATCTGGCGGCGCTGCTGCTCGCCTGCCGCTGGAAGGTGGTGGGCTCCGATCTGCCCGAAGGGCTGGTGCGTGCGGCGATGGCGATCTCGGGGGTCTACGACCTCGAGCCGATCCGCCTCACGCCGTTCCTGCAGGCCGATCTGCGCCTGACGCCGGCGGCCGTGCGTCGCCTCAGCCCGGCGTTCTTCCCACGGCCGCGCCGGACGCTGCATGCGCTCGTCGGCGCACAGGAGAGCGACGAATTCCTGCGCCAGAACCGCCTGATCGGCGATCAATGGGGGCCGACGACGGTGCCGGTGTGCGAGCGCATTGCCGACAGGAATCACTTCACGATGCTGCACGAACTGGTCGATGCGCAGGCGCGAACCCATGCGCTGGCGCTGCGGCTGCTCGGGCTGCGATAGCGATGGATGCTTCGAGTCGCCGTCCGAGGCGGTGCACCCATGCCGTGGAGCTATGGCGGCCATTGACGCAACGCATTGGCATTGGAGCAGCGCGTTTGCTAACGTAGCCACGTGCCATCCGCGCCGCGGCTGGACGCTGAGATCGATCTATCTCGAGAGGAGCTTGACATGGGGTTGAAGGGATCGAAGACCGAGCAGAACCTGAAGGACGCGTTCGCCGGTGAGTCGCAGGCCAATCGCCGGTACCTGTATTTCGCGAACAAGGCGGATATCGAAGGTCAGAACGATGTCGCCGCATTGTTCCGTTCCACCGCCGAGGGCGAGACGGGTCACGCGCACGGACACCTCGAATTCCTCGAGGCGGTGGGTGACCCGGCCACCGGGCTGCCGATCGGCGCGACGCGCGACAACCTCAAGGCCGCTGTTGCCGGTGAGACGCACGAGTACACCGACATGTACCCGGGGATGGCCAAGACGGCGCGCACCGAAGGCTTCGCCGAGATCGCCGACTGGTTCGAGACGCTTGCCAAGGCCGAGCGCTCGCACGCCAACCGCTACCAGAAGGCGCTCGACCAGTTCACCGACTGATGACCGCGGGCGGGCGATCGAAGAGCCGTTCGACGGTGCCGATGCGCAACGACAAGGGGTCCGCGACGACCCCTTGTCCGTCTTCGGTTCGTGCGCGACGCCTTCGTGTCACTGAGCGACGCTTGCCGGGGTGGCAGTGCGCTGCCGGCGTGATCGCGGTCACGATCTGACCTGTGCTCGTATCGATGGAATCGACCATGCGCGAAGGCAATCTCGAGGCTCCCACCCGGCATGCGCTGGACTGGAAGAACCCACTCTTCCACGACCCGTCCGACTGTTTCGCGGAAATGCAGCGCGTGTTCGAGATCTGTCACGGCTGCCGTCGCTGCGTCAGCCTGTGCCAGTCGTTCCCGACGCTGTTCGATCTGGTCGACGCCACCGAGGACGGCGAGGTGCTCGGCGTCGAGCGCAAGGCCTACTGGAACGTCGTCGACCAGTGCTACCTGTGCGACCTGTGCTACCTGACCAAGTGCCCGTACGTGCCGCCGCATGCGTGGAACGTCGACTTCCCGCACCTGATGCTGCGCGCCAAGGCGATCAAGTTCGGCAGCGGCGGCGTCAAGGCCGGCGAGCGGTTCCTGGCGTCGACCGACGTGCACGGCAGCTTCGCCGGCATCCCGGTCGTCGTGCAGGCGGTGAACGCGATCAACCGGACGCACGCCGCACGCCGGGCGATGGAGCGCGTGCTGGGGGTCCACCCCGACGCCTGGATGCCCGAGCTGGCCAGCCGCCGTTTCCGCTGGAGTGTGGCCAGCAAGGGCAGCGCCACCGACGTCAGGGACGGACAGCGCACCCCCGGCAAGGTGGCGGTGTTCGCCACCTGCTATGTCAACTACAACGAGCCCGGCATCGGCCACGACCTGCTCGCGGTGCTCGAGCACAACGCCATCCCCTACGTCATCGTCGAGAAGGAGTCGTGCTGCGGCATGCCCAAGCTCGAACTCGGCGACCTCAAGGCGGTGGAAAGGCACAAGAACGCCAACATCCCGCTGCTGGCACGCTACGCCAAGGACGGTTTTGCGATCATCACCGCCATCCCAAGTTGCACGCTGATGTTCAAGCAGGAACTGCCGTTGATGTTCCCCGACGATGCCGACGTGCAGTGCGTCAGGGACGCGATGTTCGATCCGTTCGAATACTTCATCGCCCGGCACAAGGACGCACTGCTGAAGACCGACTTCAAGCGCGATCTCGGCAAGGTCGGCTACCACGTCCCATGCCACGCCCGGGTGCAGAAGATCGGCCGCAAGACCGAGGAGATGTTCAAGCTCATCGGCCGCAGCGTGGCGGTGCAGCTCAACACCGTCGAGCGCTGCTCGGGACACGCCGGCACCTACGGCGTGAAGTCGCGGTTCCACCCGGTCGCGATGAAGATCGGCACGCCGGTGTTCAAGGCGATGGCCAGGGACGACCCTGACTTCATCGCCAGCGATTGCGCGCTGGCCGGCCACCACATCGCGCAGGGCATGAGCCAGGCCGGCACACCTGCCAGGGCGCTGCGGCATCCGCTCACCCTGCTGCGCTACGCCTACGGACTGGAGTGACCGCACCATGGCCATCACCCGCGACAGCCTGATGACGCTGGAAGCCTATGCCAGGCACCGCAACGTGCAGCAGGCCGCGATCATCGCCCACCGTCGCCTGCGCAGCGTGCTGCTCGGCGAGCACTTGAACCTGCAGTTCGAGGACGAGCAGACGGTGCGCTACCAGATCCAGGAGATGCTGCGCATCGAGAAGGTCTTCGAGGACGAGGC
>JBBIPS010000063.1:0-11758 GCA_037442725.1 Burkholderiales bacterium
AAGGCCGACTTCCGCAACGTCATCATCATCATGACGACCAACGCCGGCGCCGAGACGATGAACAAGTCGACGATCGGCTTCACCACCGCCCACGCGCAGGGCGACGAGATGGCCGACATCAAGCGCCTGTTCACCCCCGAGTTCCGCAACCGGCTCGACGCGATGGTGTCGTTCCGTGCGCTCGACGAGGCGATCATCCTGCGCGTGGTCGACAAGTTCCTGCTCCAGCTCGAGGCTCAGCTCACCGAGAAGAAGGTCGACGTCACGTTCACCGACGCGTTGCGCCGGCAACTCGCCAAGAAGGGCTTCGACCCGCTGATGGGCGCGCGACCGATGCAGCGCCTGATCCAGGACACCATCCGCCGCGCGCTGGCCGACGAGTTGCTGTTCGGCCGGCTGGCCGACGGCGGCCGCGTCACCGTCGACATGGACGACACCGGCGAGGTGCGGCTGGACATCCAGCCGCCGAAGAAGAGCGACAAGCCCAGGACCGAGCCGACGCCGGCGTGATCAACCGCGGTACGCCGCCGGATCCTGCCCGAAGTAGTCCGCCAGCGTCCGGTACAGCCGCGGGTGCTCGTCGCGCATCGCCTCGGGTGTGACGAAGAAGCTCTCGACCGCGACGGCGAAGAACTCGGCCGGGTCGGTGGCGCCGTAGGGGTCGAGCAGCGTCGGCTCGTCGCGGTCCACGGCCGCGCGCAGGCGCCGGTACTCCGCGTCGAGAACCTCGATCCACTGCGCGCGCGCTGCCGCCGAGGGCAATGGCGGTACGCCGTCGGCGGCGCCGTCGCCCATGTCGAGCACGTGCGCGAACTCGTGGATGACGACGTTGTAGCCCCGCTCGGCCGAGGCACCGGCGTCGGCGACGTCGGTCCATGACAGCATCACCGGCCCGCCTTCCATCGCCTCGCCGGCGAGCACCTCGTCGTACTCGTGCACGACGCCATCGTCGTCGGTGATCTCGCGCCGGGCCAGCACTTCGTCCGGATGCACGACGATGCCGACGAAACGGCGGTAGGGCGCCAGCCCGAAGCGCAACACCGGCAGGCAGGCCTGCGCGGCGATGCACACCGCCATGGCGTCGTCGACCTGCAACCCACCGGCGCCGCTGAACTCCTTGGCATCGAGGAACAGGCTTGCCAGGCGGCGCAGTTCGGCAACGTCATTGGCCGGGCGCGCGGCGAGGAAGGGCAGGCGCGCCAGCGTCAGGCGCCACAGTGAATCGGGGATGGCGCGGCGCAGCGCCATGCGATCCTGGCGCCGCAGCAGCCAGCGCTGCCACAGCGACGCCGTCATGCCTGCGTCGCCGCCAGGTCCAGCGCCGCCAGGCCGTCGCGCGTCAGCCGCAGTGCGCGCGCGCGCGGCTGTGGCGCATCGAGGTCCCAGTCGCCGAGCACATGCCGCTGCCGACCGCAGGACAGCGAATGCGTCGCGGGTCGGTGGGTGTGGCCGTGGACGAGCGCTTCGGCGTTCGCGGCGTCCAGCCAGGCACAGGCGGTGGCGTCATCGACGTCGGCCTGCAGTCCGGGCGCGACGCCGGCCTGGCGCAGCGCGCTGGCGTCACGCATCGCGCGTGCCTGTTGGCGGCGCGCGGCCAGCGGCTGGGCCAGGAAGCGCTGCTGCCACGCCGCCGTGCGCACCTGGCGGCGGAACTGCTGGTAGTCGGTATCGGCCAGACACAACGCATCGCCGTGGCTGAGCAGCCAGCGCCGGCCGAATGCGACCAGCACGACGGGATCGGCCAGCGCCTGCACGCCGGCGTGGCCGAGCAGCGCGGGGCCGACCAGGAAGTCGCGGTTGCCCGGCAGGAAGGCCAGCGTGCGGTGTCGGGACGCATGGCGCAGGACGTCGACGCAGGCGCGCTCAAAACCTTCGAGGCACGCGTCGTCACCGACCCAGACCTCGAACAGGTCGCCCAGCATCAGCACGGCGTCGGCGGGGGTGCCCAGCAGATGCGCGCGCCAGGCCTCGAAAGTGCGCGGCAGGTCGGACTGCAGGTGCACGTCCGAGAGCAGATCGATCATGCGCCAGGCCGGGTCAGCCGGCCAGTCGGCGATCGCCACGCTCAGGCGAGTTCGACGGCCTTGACGATCAGCACATCCTCGGTCGGTACGTCGCCGTGGCCGCCCCGGTTGCCCGTGGCCACGCGCTCGATCCGGTCGACCACGTCGGTGCCGTCGACGACGCGGCCGAAGACGGCATAACCCCAGCCCTGCGGCGTCTCGGCGCTGAAGTCGAGGAAAGCGTTGTCGGCGGTGTTGATGAAGAACTGCGCGCTGGCCGAGTGCGGCGCAGAGGTGCGCGCCATGGCCAGCGCGTACTTGTCGTTCTTCAGGCCGTTGTTGGCTTCGTTGCGGATCGTCTCGCGCGTGGGTTTCTGCTGCATGCCGGCGGCGAAGCCGCCGCCCTGCACCATGAAGCCCTTGATGACGCGGTGGAACAGCGTGCCGTCGTAGTGCCCGGCGCGCACGTAGGCCAGGAAGTTCTCGCACGTCAGCGGCGCCTTGGCGTCGTCGAGTTCGATGCGCAGGGTGCCTGCGTTGGTGGTCAGTTCAACAGTCTTGGTCACTTCAGTTCTCCAGGGTGGCACGCATGATCACGATGGCCTGCACCGGCACGTTCTGGAACATGCCCTTGCTCGCGGTCGGCACCGCCTTGACCCGCTCGACGACATCCATGCCTTCGACGACCTTGCCGAAGACGGCGTAACCGTTGCCGTCGCGTGCATGGGCCGCGTCGAGGAAAGCGTTGTCGGCGACGTTGATGAAGAACTGCGCGGTCGCCGAGTCGGGTGCCATCGTGCGCGCCATCGCGACACTGCCGCGCAGGTTGACCAGGCCGTTCCTGGCTTCGAGCGGAATCGGTGCGCGCGTGGGCTTCTCCTTCATGTCCGGGCTGAAGCCACCGCCCTGGATCATGAAGTTGTCGATCACGCGATGAAAGATCGTGCCGTCGTAATGTCCGGCCTTGACGTACTGGACGAAGTTGTCCACCGTCCGCGGCGCCTTGGCAGCATCGAGCTGCAGCACGATATCGCCCAAACTCGTGGCCAGGCGGACCTTCTGCGCCTGCGCCGCGCCGGCCAGCACGACGCTCGCGGCCATTGCCAGGCCGAGGTGCAGCGACATGCGTCGCGTCGAAAGCCATCTCATCGGTCGGTCTCCATGGGGTCGATCAAATCGGGGTCGAAGCCGGTCAGCGCGCGAGCAACTCGCGCAAGCGCTGCAACTTGCGCTGCAGCGCAAGGTCGGCGACCGGGCCGCCGCCGGCCTGCTCATAGGCACGCACGGCGAGCCGGACGAGCACGTCGCCGAGATTCTCGCGCGCGGTGCGATAGCCCGGGTCGTTGCGAAGCGCCGTCTCGAGCAGTTCGCGCGCGCTGTCCAGGCGTCCCTGGGCGGCCTGCAGCACGGCGAGGTTGTTGTACGGCTCGGGCAGTTCGGGATAGTCCTGCGTCAGGCGCTCATACACCGCTTCCGCCTCGGCCTGGCGACCCGACTCGGACAGCATCACGCCCTGCAGGAAGCGCAGGCGCGCCTGGTCCGGCCGCGTCGCCAGGGCCTGCTCGAGTCGCTCGAAGGCGCGTGCGGCGTCGCCGCCTCGAAACGTCTGCTCGATTGCTCGCACCGGGTCCGGCGGCTCGCCGGCAGACATTGCGCTGCTCGACAGGCCCGCGCAGAGCACCGCGGCCATGAGCGTCTTCAGGCCGCCGACAGTCATCGTCCGCCGCCCGATGGGGCCGGCAAACCCGGCCGCGGCGCGTCGTCTGCCGGTAACCTGTGACACGACTCGGAATGGACGGAACGGCATCACGTCGCCCGGTGACTGCATAGGGTGTATCGGGCGGACCTTGTCGGCGGTCAGGCAAGGCCGCGCCTGATCGGGCCGTCGCTGCGGGCCTGCCGGGGTACGCCGCTATACTGATTCCATTGTATCGACCGATCGCGCTCGAGCCCGTACCGCGGGCCTTCACAGGCGCTGCAAACCGCACTCGGTCGAGCGCCATGCGCCGCTGTCCCTTCAGTCGGGCCAGCGGCGATTTTCCGTACGGACCGATGACGCTTCGCCTGCACAACACACTCCACCGTCGCGTCGAGCCGTTCGCGCCGCTGGAGCCCGGGCGCGTACGCATGTACGTCTGCGGCATGACCATCTACGACCTCTGCCACATGGGCCATGCGCGCATGCTGATGGCTTTCGACGTCGTCTATCGCTGGCTGCTGGCCAGCGGCTGGCAGGTCACCTACGTGCGCAACATCACCGACATCGACGACAAGATCATCCAGCGCGCAGTCGAGCGCGGCATCACGATCCGCGCCCTCACCGACGAGATGATCGCGGCGATGCGCGAGGACATCGGCGCGATCGGCATCCTCGCGCCGACGCACGAGCCACGCGCGACGGACTACGTGCCGCAGATGCTCGCGCTGATCGGCACGCTCGAGCACAAGGGGCTGGCCTACCGCGCCGCTGGCGGCGACGTGAACTTCGCGGTGCGCAAGTTCCCGGGCTACGGCAAGCTGTCGGGCAAGTCGATCGACGAGCTGCGCTCGGGCGAGCGCGTCGCAGTGGAAGCCGGCAAGGACGACCCGCTCGACTTCGTATTGTGGAAGGCCGCCAAGCCCGATGAGCCCGACGATGCCAGGTACCCGGGCCCCTTCGGCCCAGGCCGCCCGGGCTGGCACATCGAGTGCTCGGCGATGAGTTGCGCGCTGCTCGGCGAACGCTTCGACATCCACGGCGGCGGCATGGACCTGCAGTTCCCGCACCACGAGAACGAGATCGCACAGAGCGAGGGCGCATTCGGCCACCAGCACGTCAACTACTGGTTGCACAACGGATTTCTCAACATCGACAACGAGAAGATGTCCAAGTCGCTGGGCAACTTCTTCACCATCCGCGACGTGTTGCGACGCTACGACGGCGAGACCCTGCGCTTCTTCATGCTGCGCACGCACTACCGCAGCCCGTTCAACTTCAGCGACGCCCTGCTCGACGACGCGCGCAGCGCACTGCGCAGGCTGTACACGGCGCTCGACGGCATCGAGTTGCCGCTGGCGCCAGGGCCGGCGCCCGACTGGACGCTGCCCCACGCGGCCGCGTTCAAGGCCGCGATGGACGACGACTTCAACACGCCGGGGGCGCTGGCGGTGCTGTTCGAACTGGCCAACGAGCTCAACCGCACACGCGCGCCGGGCAGTGCCGCGCTGCTGCGCGCGTTGGCCGGCACGCTGGGCGTGCTGCAGCAGGTGCCGCGCAGCTATCTGCAGGCCGGCAGCGAAGTCGACGAAGCGACGATCGCGCATCTCATCGCGGCCCGTGCGGCGGCCAAGCAGGCCCGCGATTTCGCCGAGGCCGACCGCATCCGGCGCGAACTGGCCGGACAGGGCGTCGAGTTGCAGGACACGGCCCAGGGCACGACCTGGCGGCGCGGCTAGCGATGGTGCGCAGCGCGGCCGCGGGCGTGACGCCCGCCTACTGGGACGAAGCCTGTCGCCACCTTGGCAAGCGCGACCGGGTCATGAGGAAGCTGATCCCGCGCTTCGGCGAAGCCCGGTTGCGCAGCCGCGGCGACGCGTTCACGACCCTGGCGCGCTCGATCGTCGGCCAGCAGATTTCGGTGCATGCCGCCCAATCGGTCTGGGAACGCCTGACACCGGTGGTCGGCGGTGCGTCGACCCTCATTGCTCCGGCCGCGGTGCTCGAGGTCGACATCCCGGCGCTGCGCGCGGCCGGCTTGTCGGCACGCAAGGCCGAGTACCTCGGCGACCTCGCGCGCCACTTCGAGTCGGGCGTGGTGCACGTGCGCCAGTGGCAGCAGATGGACGACGAGGCCATCATCGACGAACTGGTGGCGATCCGCGGAATCGGCCGCTGGACTGCCGAGATGTTCCTGATCTTTCACCTGATGCGCCCCGACGTGCTGCCGGTCGATGATCTCGGCCTGATCAAGGGCATCAGCGTCAACTACTTCAGCGGCGAGCCGGTATCGCGCGCCGAAGCGCGCGAAGTGGGCGACGCCTGGATGCCGTTCCGCTCGGTGGCCACATGGTACATTTGGCGCAGCCTCGACCCGCAGCCCGTGGAGTATTGATGCGCCGCCAGCGGCGTGCACGAGGCGCCCCGCCGGTACCGATTCTCCCAACCCGAGCCCGCGGATGAGCAAGCGACACTTCCTCGACTTCGAGCAGCCGATCGCCGAACTCGAAGGCAAGATCGAAGAGCTGCGCTACGTCCAGAACGAGTCGGCCGTCGACATCTCCGAGGAGATCAGCCGGCTGGACAAGAAGAGCCAGCAGCTCGCCAAGGACATCTACGCCAACCTGTCACCGTAGCAGGTGACGCAGATCGCGCGCCATCCGCAACGCCCGTACACGCTCGATTACGTGGGCGAGATCTTCACCGACTTCCAGGAACTGCACGGTGACCGCGCCTATGCCGAGGATGCCTCGATGGTCGGCGGCCTGGCGCGCCTGAACGGCCAGGCCTGCATGGTGCTGGGGCACCAGAAGGGCCGCGACACGAAGGAGCGCAGCCTGCGCAACTTCGGCATGTCGCGCCCCGAGGGGTATCGCAAGGCGCTGCGGCTGATGAAGCTGGCCGAGAAGTTCGGGCTTCCGGTATTCACCTTCGTCGACACGCCCGGCGCCTACCCCGGCATCGGTGCCGAGGAGCGCGGCCAGTCCGAAGCCATCGGCCGCAACATCTTCGAGATGTGCCAGCTCGAGGTGCCGATCATCGTCGCCATCATCGGCGAGGGGGGCTCGGGCGGCGCGCTGGCGATCAGCGTCGGCGATCAGGTGCTGATGCTGCAATTCTCGGTCTACTCGGTGATTTCGCCCGAGGGCTGTGCGTCGATCCTGTGGAAGACCGCCGAGCGTGCCAGCGACGCGGCCGAAGCGCTGGGAATCACCGCGTACCGCCTGAAGGCGCTGGGATTGATCGACAAGGTGGTCAGCGAGCCGGTCGGG
Source organism: Burkholderiales bacterium (assembly GCA_037442725.1). Lineage (GTDB taxonomy): Bacteria > Pseudomonadota > Gammaproteobacteria > Burkholderiales > Burkholderiaceae_C > Pseudaquabacterium. The sequence continues at coordinate 6,972 of JBBIPS010000063.1, forward strand.
GGAGCGCACCGCGACCCGCACCACATGGCGTCGCAGCTCAAGCGCGCCCTCGTCGATGCGTTGCGCCAGGTGGCCGACCTCAAGCCCAGGGACCTGATCCGGCGGCGCCATGACCGCCTGCAGGCCTACGGGCGCTACACCGACACCAAGGAGCGGTGAAAGCGGAGCCTGCAGCTGCGCTCGCAGGCGGGCGGCCGTGCAGCGCCGCCAACACCGTGGCGGTGGCCTTCAGCGGCGGCCGCGATTCGCTCGCCCTGTTGCACGCGACAGCGCATGCCGCGCAGCGGCTCGGCCTGCAGGTGGTGGCGCTGCACGTGCACCACGGCTTGCAGGCCGAGGCAGACGCTTGGGTGCGCTCGGCCATCGAACTGTGCCGCCGCTGGCGCCGGCGCGGGCTGCCGCTGCGGCTGCGCTGGCAGCGTCTGGCCGGCACACCGGCGCGCGGCGACAGCGTCGAGGCGTGGGCACGCCGCGAGCGCTACGCGGCGTTGGCAAGCATGGCGGTCGAGGAGGGCGCGTCGCTCGTGCTGCTGGCGCAGCACCGACGCGACCAGGCCGAGACCGTGCTTCTGCAGGCGCTGCGCGGCGCCGGGCCGCGCGGTCTGGCCGCGATGCCCGCGCGCAGCGAGCGCGCCGGCCTGGTCTGGGCGCGGCCCTGGTTGCAGCAACCGCGTGAGGCGATCGAGGGCTACATCCGCCGCCATCGATTGCGGCCGATCGAGGATCCTTCGAACGCGGACACGCGACTGGCGCGCAACCGCCTGCGTGCGCAGGTCTGGCCGGTGCTGACCACGGCCTTCGCCGCCGCCGAGACGACCTTGTGCGCCGTCGCGCAACGGGCTCAGGAGGCCGACGCTGCGCTGGCCGAGTTGGCAGAGATCGATCTGGCCGCGGCAACCCTTGACGGTGACCTGGTGCTGGCGCGCTGGCTGCATCTGTCACCGGCACGGCGCCTCAACGCGCTGCGCGCCTGGCTCGCGCGCGGCCTGGGTCACGGCGCGCCGCACACGCTGGTGGCGCGATTGCTGGATGAACTGCCGGCGTGCAGCACGGGGCGCTGGCGCCTGGCAGCCAGTCTCTGGTGCCTGCTGCACCGTGGCCGGTTGCAGTTGATCTGCGACAGCGAAGCTCTGGATGCGACGCCACAGCGCGAACCACTGGCGGCCGACCTGTCGCGCACCGGACTTGTCGAGCTGCCGACCTGGGGCGGAGCCTTCCAGATCACCGTGGTACGGCGGCGCGGCGTGGCAGCGCAACTGCTCGGCCAGGTGCTGCTGTGTCCGCGCGCTGGAGGCGAGCGCTTCCAGCTCGAGCGTGCGGGACTGCCACGCAGCCTGAAGAAGCAATTCCAGGCGCGCGGCGTGCCGGCGCACCAGCGAGACGGCCCGCTGGTCTGGAGCGACGGGCGACTGCTGTTCGCTCCCGGCCTGGGCATCGACGCGCGCGCCTGGGCCCGCGACGGCACGCCGCAGCTGCAGTTGCGCTGGCTGCCCCGAACTGTGGCCAATGCGCCCGCGCCATCGCGCCGCTCCGCGTCGCCGGGAACGGGACGCACCTGGCCTGCTCCACCTGGGGTCGAGCAAAGCCGGGCCGGCTGCGACGGCCCGGCGTCCGCGCGAGGCAAGAGGCCGAGGTAGCCCAGCCGCTAGAATGCCGCCGCTCGCTGCGCGATCGCGCCAGCCTGGTTGCCGTTCGTTTCGATCGGCGCGCCGTTCCCACTCCCCAACATGGCACTCATCGTTCACAAGTACGGCGGCACGTCGATGGGCACGCCCGAGCGCATCCGCTGCGTCGCCAGGCGCGTGGCCAAATGGGCGCGCGCCGGGCATCAGATGGTCGTCGTGCCATCGGCAATGAGCGGCGAGACCAACCGCCTGCTCGGTCTGGCCAAGGAGGTGCAGCCGGCGCGCATCGACGCCAACGCGATGCGCGAGCTCGACATGATCGCCGCCACCGGCGAGCAGGTGTCGGTGGGCCTGCTGGCGCTGGCGCTGCAGGCCGAGGGCATGCCGGCCGTCAGCTACACCGGCTGGCAGGTGCCGGTGCGGACCGATTCGGCCTACACCAAGGCGCGCATCGAGAGCATCGACGACGCGCGCGTGCGCGCCGACCTCGCCACCGGCAAGGTGGTCATCATCACCGGCTTCCAGGGCATCGACGAAGACGGCTCGATCACCACGCTCGGGCGCGGGGGCTCGGACACGTCTGCGGTGGCGGTGGCCGCGGCGCTGCAGGCCGCCGAGTGCCTGATCTACACCGACGTCGACGGCGTCTATACCACCGACCCGCGCATCGTTCCCGAGGCCAGGCGCCTGCAGGGCATCAGCTTCGAGGAGATGCTCGAGATGGCCAGCCTGGGCTCGAAGGTGCTGCAGATCCGCTCGGTCGAGTTCGCCGGCAAGTACCGTGTGCCGCTGCGCGTGCTGTCGAGCTTCACGCCCTGGGACATCGACATCGACGAGGAGGCCAGGTCGGGCACCCTGATCACCCTCGAGGAGGACGAGAAGATGGAGCAAGCTGTCGTGTCGGGCATCGCGTTCAGCCGCGACGAGGCCAAGTTCACCGTCATCGGCGTGCCCGACAAGCCGGGCATCGCCTACCAGATCCTGGGCGCGATCGCCGATGCCAACATCGATGTCGACGTCATCGTGCAGAACGTCTCGCACGACGGGCGCACCGACTTCTCGTTCACCGTCAATCGCAACGACTACCAGCGCACGCTCGATCTGCTGAAGAACACGGTCGTGCCGGCCACTGGCGCAGCCCAGTTCAGCAGCGACGCCAAGATCTGCAAGGTCTCGATCGTGGGCATCGGCATGAAGAGCCATTCCGGCGTGGCCAGCAAGATGTTCCGCACTCTCGCCGAGGACGGCATCAACATCCAGATGATCACGACCAGCGAGATCAAGACCTCGGTGGTGATCGACGAGAAATACATGGAGCTTGCGGTGCGTGCGTTGCACCGCGCCTTCGGCCTCGATGCGCCGCGGGCCGCGGCCTGAGGCGCGGCGCCGCCGCCTTCGAGCGCAATCGCCGCGCCGGTGCGCCGCCAGCCCGGCTTGGCGGGTACGTCGCATGACCCGGCTGGGCTAGAATTCGCGCCTTCGCGGAGTCGTGACCGAGTGGCCGAAGGTGCTCCCCTGCTAAGGGAGTATGTGCCAAAAGCGCATCGAGGGTTCGAATCCCTCCGACTCCGCCACCGCATCATCGAACGCCATGCCACGCCGAGTGGCGTGGCGTTTTTCCTTGCCGTGCCGAAGTGAACCTCAAGCAGCTGGACTATTTCGTTCGCGTCGCCGAACTGGGCAGCTTCAGCAGGGCGGCGCGGCTGCTGGGCGTGGCGCAGCCAGCGCTCAGTCGCCAGGTGCGATCGCTCGAGACCGACCTGCGCGAGACGCTGCTGCTGCGCAATGGCCGCGGTGTCTCACTGACCGAGGCCGGCCAGCGTCTGCTCGAACACGGCACCGGCATCCTGCAGGCCGTGGCGCAGGCGCGCGAGGACATGGGCGCCGCGCGCGACGCACCGGTGGGCCACGTCACGATCGGAATGCCGCCGACGATCGGCCGTCAGCTGACGCTGCCGCTGATCGACGGCTTCCGGCGGCGCCTGCCGCGCGCGCGGCTGGCCATCGTCGAGGGCCTGTCCACGCACATCGCCGAGTGGATCACCAGCGGCCGGGTCGACATCGGCCTGCTCTACAACCCGGAGGCCCAGCCCGGGCTCGAGATCACGCCGTTGCTCGACGAACCGCTGTGCCTGGTCGAGCCGGTCCGTCCGCGCGGCCCGAGCCGAGCAGTGCGCGGTGCGCCGCAGCGCACGCTGCCGTTGCGCGAACTGGTGGGGCGGCCACTGGTGATGCCCGAACGCTCGCACGTGATCAGACGCCTGCTCGAGACGCAGGCCGTGCTGGTCGGGCTCAGGCTCGACATCGCCTGGGAGGTGTCGAGCGTGGGCTCGATCATCGACGTGGTTTGTGCCGGCTACGGTCACGCCGTGCTCACGGCGAGCGCCGTGGCGGCATCGGGCCGCGCCGACGAGTTGACCGCGATCGCCCTGGCCGATCCGCCGCTGGCGAGCGTGCTGTGCCTGGCGGTGTCGGCGCACAAGCGGCCGGGCCCGCTGATGCGCCATGCCAGCAGGTTGCTGACCGAGCTGGTGCACAGCCTGCCGCAAGGCACGGCCATGCGCGTGCCGGCGCCGGGTTGACGCGCAGGCTGGATGGCTGGTGCGGGCAGCGTCGAGCATGCCCGATCGACATAGCTGGTATCGGTGGCTGCGGCTTGGCGGCGCGGGGTGGCACGGCCAGAATGCAGGCACACCGCTGTCGCAAGATCACGAACCATGCCGATCATGTTGCCCCGCCCGTTGATGCCGGAGCACTCCCCGGTCGGGACGGCGTTCGATCCGGCCTGCACGGCCTGCCAGCGTCTGCGGATCGCCGGCGCGTCGACATGAGCCTGCGCATCACCGGCATTTCGTCGATGGCGACGCGCGCGCTGCTCGCCGAACTGGTGGCGCAGCACGCCCGGCGCACCGGCTGCGAGGTGGCGATCGAGTCCGTCGGCGGCGTCGATGCCGCCAGGCGCGTCATGGCCGGTGAAACCTTCGACGTGGTCGTACTGGCCTCCGACGCGATCGACCGCCTGATCGCGGCCGGCCGCCTCATTGCTGGCAGCCGGGTCGACCTGGTGCGCTCGGGCGTCGCCGTGGCGGTCCGCGCCGGCGCGCCGGGCCCGGACATCGCCTCCGAGTCGGCGCTGCGCAGCGCCGTGCTGGCCGCGCGCAG
>JBBIPS010000064.1:0-11749 GCA_037442725.1 Burkholderiales bacterium
CGCCAGGCGCCGCGTCGCACGCAAGGCCACGGCCAGCGCCAAGTGAGCCTGGCGCGCGCAGTGCGCGTGGGCTGAACCGATGCGGCGCTGCGGCGCCCCGTTCGCATGCGCCCGGTCGCACCCGGGGGCGAGCCCGGCAGGCTAGTCCAGGTACCTGGCGCGGAGGTGCGCCTGGAAGTGCGCCGGGTCGAGCGGTGCGCCGCTGGCGCGGCGCGCCAGCTCGTCGGTCTCGTAGCGGCTGCCGGCCAGCCAGATGTGCTGGCGCAGCCAGTCGAACACCGCGCCGAGGTCGCCGGCGGCGATGCGCGCGTCGAGATCGGGCATCTGGCGCCGCATCGCCGCGAACCACTGTGCGGCGTACAGTGCGCCCAGCGCATAACACGGAAAGTAGCCGAACATCCCGGACGGCCAGTGCACATCCTGCAGCGGCCCGTCCTTGAAGTTGCCGCGCGTGTCGACGCCCAGCAGCGTCGTCATGCCGGCGTCCCACAACGCGGGGATGTCCTCGGCCTCGATCCCGCCTTCGATCAGCGCGCGCTCGATCTCGTAGCGCAGCAGGATGTGCGCCGGGTAGGTCACCTCGTCGGCATCGACGCGGATGAAGCCGGGTTTGACGCGCGTGATCAGACGGTGCAGGTTGGCCGGCTCGAACGCCGGCTGCGCGCCGAAGGCCGCGCGCACCAGCGGCGCGAGCAGGCCGGCGAATCCGGGATGGCCGCCGAGCTGCATCTCGAAGGCCAGCCTCTGGCTCTCGTGAATGCCCATCGAGCGCGGCTGCGACAACGGCTGGCCGAGCCACTGGCGAGGCCGGTTCTGCTCGTAGCGGCCGTGGCCGGTCTCGTGCACCGTGCCCATCAGGCTGATCAGGAATTCGTCGTCGCGGTAGCGCGTCGTCAGCCGCACATCCTCGGGCACGCCGCCGGAGAAGGGGTGGGTGCTGGTGTCGAGCCGGCCGGCGTCAAAGTCGAAGCCCAGCAGCCGCATGGTCTGCTCGCACAGCGCGCGCTGTGCGGCCTGCGGGAACGGGCCCACCGGCGCGATCACCGCCTGCGTCGCCTGGCGCTCGCGCACCTGCTGGATCAGCCCGGGCAGCCAGCGACGCAGGTCACCGAACAGCGGATCGAGCTGCGCGCACGTCATGCCGGGCTCGAACCGACCCATCAGCGCGTCGTACCGGCTCGCGCCGGTCTGCTCGGCCAGGTGCGCCGCCTCCTCGCGCGCGTTGGCCAGCACGGCGCGGAAGTTGCCGACGAAACCGGCCCAGTCGTTGGCAGGGCGTTGCGTGCGCCAGGCATGCTCGCAGCGCGACGCCGCGAGCTGCGTGCGCTCCACCAGCGCTTCGGGCAGCGCATTGGATTGCCGCCACTCGCGCCGCATCTCGCGCAGGTTGGCGCGCTGCCAGTCGGACAACGGCTCCTGCTCGGCGCGGTCGAGGCCGTCGCGCAGCGCCGCATCGGTGCGCAGGCGGTGCATCAGCGCGGCCATCTCGGCCAGCGCCGCAGCGCGCGCCTCGCTGCCGCGCGGCGGCATGTTGGCGGCCTGGTCCCACCAGGCGATCGACTGCAGGTGGTGCAGGTGGTGCAGGCGCAGGAAGGTGGCAGCCAGCGTGTCGTAGGCCGGGGTGGCGGTCTGCGCGTCGGTGGCGGTGGTGGCGAAGTTCATCGGCGGGATCGCTCAGCGTGCTCGGTGTCGGGACCCGCATTGTCACTGCCGGGGGTCGGCCGGGAGTGGCCGCCCCTCCCCCGCACGAGGGCTTCGCGGGGGATGTCGCGCGCGGCCATGAACACCGGCCCGCTGGTACCGGGTGCCGCCCGTCGGGCCACGGCGGACCCGGGCTGGCCATGGCCGTGACGATGCTGCTGGCATCACGTGCCGACACCATGGGCGCCAACGTCATCGGCCGCCGCCTGCGCTGGCTGGACTGAATCGCCACCGCGTCGATGACGGCCATCGTTCTGGCGCTGCTGACGACGATCTGAGCGACTCACGGACGATCCGCTTGAGCCGATCCATGGCCCATGGTTCGCGCGCGCCCGCGACCGAGGATCGCGCTGGGGATCGCCGCCGCCGACGCGAGCCTGGCCGGCGTCGTGGTCGAACTCTCGGCGGCCTGGCTGTCCGGCGCCGCGCAGGCGCCGCCTGGTGCTGCCGCAGTCGGTGCTGTCGCTCGCCTTCAACACGGCGATCCCGGCGTTCGGCGTCGACATCGCGGCGGGCATGTTCCGACCCCTGCGCGGCTGAGACGACGCCACCGCGCAGAGCGCCGCTACGGCGTGAAGCGCCCCGGGAACACCCACAGCAGCAGCGCCGTCATCGTCACGTAGCGCGCGAACTTGCCGATCGCCATGTACAGCACGCACGGCCAGAACGGCAGCTTCAGCCAGCCGGCCACGGCGCACAGCGGGTCGCCCGCCACCGGCAGCCACGCCAGCAGGCATGCGCGCGCGCCGAAGCGCTCGAGCCAGCGCAGCGCACGCGCTTCAAAGCGCTTGTGCGCCACGTGCTCGTAGGCCTGCTCGGCGCCCCAGCCCATCCACCAGGTGATCGCGCCGCCCACCGTGTTGCCGGCGGTGGCCACCAGCACCGCCGGCCAGAACAACTCGGGGTTGAGCTTGACGAGGCCGAACACGGCCGGCTCCGAGCCCATCGGCAGCAGCGTGGCCGAGACCAGCGCGACGACGAACACCGTCGACAGTCCCAGCTCCGGCAACGCCAGCGCCGCCAGCAGCGCGGGAATCCACGAGTCCATTGCCGCGCATCATAGACACCGCGATACGGCGTCGGCACGCGCTGCCCGGTCGCTATACTGCTGCCTCCTTTTTCAGCAGCACCAGCCCCCTTGTCGCGATGCGCATCGGCCCCTACGAATTGACGAACCCGCTGTTCGTCGCGCCGATGGCCGGGGTCACCGATCGGCCGTTCCGCCAGCTCTGCAGGCGCCTGGGCGCGGGCTATGCGGTGAGCGAGATGGTGACCTCGCGCAAGGACCTGTGGCACTCGCCGAAGACCTCGCGTCGCGCCGACCACGCGGGCGAGGCCGCGCCGATCGCGGTCCAGATCGCCGGCACCGACGCGGCGATGATGGCCGAGGCGGCAGCCTGCAACATCGACCACGGCGCGCAGATCATCGACATCAACATGGGCTGCCCGGCCAGGAAGGTCTGCAGCAAGTGGGCCGGCTCGGCGCTGATGCGCGAGCCGGCGCTGGCGCTGGCGATCGTCGAAGCGGTGGTGCGGGTGTGCGCGCCGCGCGGCGTGCCGGTGACGCTGAAGATGCGCACCGGCTGGTGCGAGACCGAGCGCAACGCGCTGCTGCTGGCACGCTGCGCCGAGTCCGCCGGCATTGCGATGCTCGCGCTGCACGGCCGCACGCGTGAGCAGGGCTACCGCGGCGCCGCCGAGTACGACACCATCGCCGCAGTGAAGGCCGCGCTCCGCGTCCCGGTGGTGGCCAACGGCGACATCGACTCGCCCGCCAAGGCGCGCGCGGTGCTGGCGTACACCGGCGCCGACGCGCTGATGATCGGCCGCGCCGCGCAGGGGCGGCCGTGGATCTTCCGCGAGATCGCGCACTTCCTGGCCAGCGGCGAGTTGCCGGCAGCGCCGGCCACGCACGACGTCCGGCGCTGGCTGCTCGAGCACCTGCACGCGCACTACGCGTTGTACGGCGAGGCCAGCGGCGTGCGCAGCGCGCGCAAGCACATCGGCTGGGCGGTGCATGCGCTGCCGGGCGGCGCGGCACTGCGCGCGGCAATGAACACGCTCGACACCGGCGCGGCGCAGCTGGCCGTGGTGGACACCTTCTTCCTGCGCCTGGCCGAACAGCATGAGCACCTGCCGCAACCGGCGGCCAACGACGATCTCGGGGTCCTGCAAGCATGAGCCGCAAGAAAATCGAAGACTGCATCCGCGACAGCCTCGAGCAGTATTTTGCCGACCTGCGCGGCACCGAGCCGGACTCGATGCACCAGATGATCGTCGCCACCGTCGAGAAGCCGATGCTCGAGGTGGTGATGAAGCATGCCCAGGGCAACCAGAGCCGCGCCGCCGACTGGCTGGGCATCAACCGCAACACGCTGCGCCGCAAGCTGCAGGATCACAAGCTCATCAAGTGAGCCCCGGCGCGCGCCGACCCCGACGCCGCCCCGCCCGATTCATACCTCCCGCGAGAACATCACCATGACCACCGCCCTGATCTCGGTCTCCGACAAGACCGGCATCGTCGACTTCGCCCGCGCGCTGGACAAGCGCGGCATCAAGCTGGTCTCCACCGGCGGCACGGCGCGGCTGCTCGCCGAGGCCGGACTGCCCGTCACCGAGGTGGCCGAGGTCACCGGCTTTCCCGAGATGCTCGACGGCCGCGTCAAGACGCTGCACCCGCGCGTGCACGCCGGCCTGCTGGCGCGGCGCGACGTGCCCGCGCACATGGCGGCGCTGGCCGCGCACGGCATCGCGCCGATCGACCTGCTGGTGATCAACCTCTACCCGTTCGCGCAGGCCACCGCCCGCGCCGATTGCACGCTCGAGGACGCGATCGAGAACATCGACATCGGCGGCCCGGCGATGCTGCGCGCAGCGGCCAAGAACTGGGCCGATGTCGGCGTGTTGATCGACCCGGCCGACTACGCGCGGGTGCTGGCCGAGCTCGACGCCGGCGGCCTGGCGCGCCGGACCCGGTTCGACCTGGCACGCAAGGTCTACGCGCACACCGCGGCGTACGACGGCATGATCACCAACTACCTGAGCGCGCTGGCCGACGGCGCCGAGCAGCAGCCGGCCGCGGTGCCCGCGCGCGACGACTACCCGCGCGTCTACAACCTGCAACTGCTCAAGGTGCAGGACATGCGCTACGGCGAGAACCCGCACCAGAGCGCCGCCTTCTACCGCGAGCACGCGCCCGCGCCGGGCACGCTGGCGCAGTGGACGCAGTTGCAGGGCAAGGCGCTGTCGTACAACAACATCGGCGACGCCGACGCGGCGTGGGAATGCGTCAAGACGTTCGACGCCGCCGTCGACGGCGCGGCGTGCGTCATCCTCAAGCACGCCAACCCGTGCGGCGTGGCCGTCGGCGCGAGCGCCGCCGAGGCCTATGCCAAGGCGCTGCAGACCGACCCGACCTCGGCCTTCGGCGGCATCATCGCCTTCAACCAGCCGCTCGACGGCGCGGCTGCCGAACGGGTGGTCAAGCAGTTCGTCGAGGTCATCATCGCGCCCGCGATCACTGCCGAGGCGCGCGCGATCTTCGCGCCCAAGCAGAACGTGCGGCTGCTCGAGGTGCCGATCTCCCGGCTCGGCAACACGCTCGACTTCAAGCGCGTCGGCGGCGGCATGCTGCTGCAGTCGACCGACACCCGCAACGTGTCGATCGGCGACCTCAAGGTCGTCACGAAGCTGCAGCCGACGCCGCAGCAGCTGGCCGACATGCTGTTCGCGTGGAAGGTCGCCAAGTTCGTCAAGAGCAACGCCATCGTCTTCTGCGGCGGCGGCATGACGCTCGGGGTGGGCGCCGGCCAGATGAGCCGCGTCGACTCGGCGCGCATCGCCAGCATCAAGGCCGGCAACGCCGGGCTGTCGCTGCAGGGCAGCGCGGTGGCGAGCGACGCCTTCTTCCCGTTCCGCGACGGCCTGGACGTCGTGGTCGATGCCGGCGCGTGCTGCGTGATCCAGCCCGGCGGCTCGATGCGCGACCAGGAAGTCATCGACGCGGCCGACGAGCGCGGCGTCGCGATGGTCTTCACCGGGACGCGGCACTTCAGGCATTGAGCGCAGCCCGCGGCCACGGCGCACCCGCCGGGCCGGCGCCACGTCGGCCCGGCCATCGTGCCGCCCATGGCCGCGGCCCGGTAGGATCGCCGCATGACGCGCGCCGAGGCCATGGGCCTGTTGCTCGCCTTCATCGCGCGGCTGATCACCGGCGCGCAAGGCCACTGGAAGGGCTGCCCGCCCAAGGCCGAGCAGCGCATCTACTTCGCCAACCACCAGAGCCACCTCGACTGGGTGCTGATCTGGGCCGCGTTGCCGCGCGAGCTGCGCGCCGTGACGCGGCCGATCGCGGCGCGCGACTACTGGACCGCGGGCCGTTTCAGGCACTGGCTGACGCGCGAGGTGTTCAACGCCGTCTACGTCAGCCGCACGCGAGCACAGCGCGCCCCCGGTGCCGATGCGCAGCGCGCCGCCGACCCGGGCACCGATGAGCAGGACCCGCTCGAGCCGCTGCAGGCGGCGCTCGCGCACGGCGACTCGCTGGTCATCTTTCCCGAGGGCACGCGCGGCAGCCAGGGCGTGCCGCAGGCCTTCAGGAGCGGCCTGTACAACCTGGCCAGGCAGTTCCCGCAGGTGCCGTTGATCCCGGCCTGGATCGACAACGTGCAGCGCGTCATGCCCAAGGGTGAAGTGGTGCCGGTGCCGATCCTGTGCAGCGTGACCTTCGGCGCGCCGATGGCGCTGGCCGCCGACGAGGACAAGGGCGCCTTTCTCGAGCGCGCGCGCGCCGCCGTGCTCGCTCTCAAGCCAGCGGCGAATTGAGATGGAGCGGCTACGCGCCCTCGACGCGAACCAGCAGGTGGCGCTGCTGTTCGTCGCGCTGTTCGGATTGCTGCTGCTGGTCAGCGCCAGTGCCGGGTTGGTCGCGCTGCGCGAGCGCGCCGCCGCGCAGCAGGCGCAGCACGAGCGCTTCGCGCGCGAACTCGGCACGGTCTGGGCCGGCGCGGCGGCGTTCTGGCTGGCGTGGATCTCGGGCGCGGCCGGTGCCACGCTGCTCTTCGGCGTGATCTCGTTCCTCGCGCTGCGCGAGTACATCACGCTGCTGCAGACCCGGCGCAGCGACCACCGCAGCCTGATCCTGGCCTTCTTTGTCGTGCTGCCGGTGCAGTACCTGCTGCTGGCTCGCCGCAGCTTCGACCTGTTCTCGGTCTTCATCCCGGTCTATGTCTTCCTGGCGATCCCGGTGGCCGGCGCGCTGGCCGGCGACCCCGAGCGCTTTCTCGAGCGCAACGCCAAGATCCAGTGGGGCATCATGGTCTGCGTCTACGGTCTGTCGCACGCACCGGCACTGCTGCTGCTCGACGTCGGCGACGCGCGCGGCCGCGGCGCCTTCCTGCTGTTCTTCCTGGTGATGGTGGTGGCCGGTGCGCAGATCGTGCAGCAGGCCGCCAGCCGCCGCCTGCGCCGCCGTCCGGTGGCGCGCCACATCGATCGCTGGTTCTCGTACCGCGCCTGGGCGCTGGGCGCACTGGCCGCGGCCGCGCTCGGCGCCGCGCTGTTCTGGATCACGCCGTTCAAGGCGTCGCAGGCGCTGGCCATCGGCTTCATCGCCGGCGCGTCGGGAACGCTGGGCGACTTCGTGATGCGCGCGCTCAAGAAGGACGCCGGCGTCAGCCACTGGGGCAACACCCCGGCCGTCACTGGCGCCGTCGGGCTGCTCGACCGCGTCGCGCCGTTGTGCTTCGCGGCGCCGGTGTTCTTCCATTCGGTACGCTGGTACTTCCAGCTCAAGGTCTAGCGATGGGCGACCCCATGCGCATCCTCGGCATCGACCCCGGCCTGCAGCGCACGGGCTTTGGCTTCGGCACGCCGCTGGCGCGGCTTCACGTCGGCTGCGCCGACATGAGCCTGCACCGAAGCCCCCCGCTCATCGGCGCACACCCTTGACCGGTCCCATGCGCATCCTCGGCATCGACCCCGGCCTGCAGCGCACGGGCTTTGGCGTCATCGAGGCCGACGGCCCTCGGCTGCGCTACCTGGCCAGCGGCACCATCAGCACGCTCGAAGCGCCGCGTGGCAATCTGCCCGGGCGGCTCGGGATCATCTTCGAAGGCGTGCGCGAGGTGGTCGAGCGCTACCGGCCGACGGCCAGCTCGGTCGAGATCGTGTTCGTCAACGTCAACCCGCAGAGCACGCTGCTGCTCGGCCAGGCGCGCGGCGCGGCGATCGCCGCACTGGTCTCGGGCGGCCTGGCCGTGGCCGAGTACACCGCGCTGCAGATGAAGAAGGCCGTCGTCGGCCACGGCCTGGCGAGCAAGGCGCAGATCCAGCAGATGGTGATGCGGCTGCTCGGGCTGCCGGGGCCACCCGGCAAGGACGCCGCGGACGCGCTCGGCCTGGCCATCACCCACGCCCACGCCGCCGGCTCGTTCGCGGCGCTGGCGCAGGCAACCCGGCTCGCACCACGCGCGCATGCGCAGTACCGCAAGGGGCGCAGCTACTGAACGCCCCCAGGGCCGCGCTGCGCCCAGCCCCCCTCACCCGAGGAGGTCAGGCAAACCTGGGTCGGCCCGGCGTTGGCTCGAGCGCAGTGCGATCCGCCGCCGCGCGCGTCCTGCGCCGCACGACTCCGATCACCGCGAGCAATCCCGAGCCGAGCAACCAGACCGGTGCGGGCGCGGGGACGGGCGCTGCGTACGACGCTGCGCTGGCCGAAGTGAACCCGGCGTCGGGCGTCAGGGACTGGAGGACGAGTGTCCCGGTATCCGAGAACTGCGCGGTCGCGCTGGAGGGGATCGGGGCCGGCCCGTTGCACGCACTTCCCAGAAGTCCCGCGATGCAGGCCTGGCCGCTGTTCGCGTGCGCGAATGAGTCGATCCGCCCATAGAGGGACACCGGGCACCGACCCGCGGGAGATCGCCGTGCAGGGTCACGGGCATGCCGGACGCAAGGCTGGCCGAGGTGATCGTCAGCGTGTCGAACCAATCCGCCATCGACTGCGCCGATGCGGTCGAAGCCACCGGGCTGGACACGCCCGAAGCCGCATCCGAAAAGGCGTGCAGGCTGCCCATTGCGGCCAGGCTCGAGGCGGACCCGTTGCCCCAGTCGGGCACGCCGACCACGGACCCCCGAGCCCACGACGAAAGCGGGGCCGTCCCGCTGCGGGCCGAACCATTGATGTTTCCGGCGGCGTTCAGACTGTCGAAAGCGAAGTCGACGCCATGCGCGTCGTACGGGCTCGTCGAGTCGCACCAGGGCGAGGCCGACGCGCCGTGCACCGATGCCGACGTGCCGAACGTCGGCGCCGGCACCGCGGCGTCGGACGCTACCGGATGCAGGATCGCGATGACGATCGCTGGCCAATGATTTCGCATGATATTCACCCCTTGACGCCGAATTGAACGGGAAACGGCGCGCTTCACCGGGCGGTACGCCGGCGTCGGCCGACGCACGCGTCTATCCGACGGCATCACTCCGCGCGGCGAGAACGCGCGACGAACGGACGACCACGCCGCCAGGACCACGAGCGCCATGCCGGGCACCCGGGGGCTCGAAGTTCGATGACGCATCTGCGTCATTCCGGGCGTTCTGCAGCGATCCCCCCCCCCGAATCAGGTGCACGGCGCGACACGCTGGGCCAACTCGCCTTCAGCCGTCCCGGCCGGACCTTGATCGCCACCTGCACCGGGCTGCCGGACGGCACGGCTCGACCCCGTGATCGTCGAGCACAGGCGCCGCTACGGCATGGCGCACGTGCTCGCCACGGTGTGGCATGGAGCGGCTCACGGGCCTGTTCGCCGCGATTTCGTTCTGCCGTGCCGATCCGGCACGACCGTTCGGCGAACGTGAGCGCTGGTTCGCCCAGTGCCTGAAGCCGCACCTGGTGCGCGCGTGGAACATCCACCGCATGCATGGCCTCGGCGTCGCCCGCGCAGGTCACCCGGTGCCGGCGCTGGCGCTGTGCGATGACGAGGGCCTGCTGCACGTGGCCGGGGACGACTTCATCGGCCGGCTGCGCACCGAGTGGCCGGGCTGGACCGGGCCGCTGTTGCCGCCCGCCTTGCGCCAGGCACTGGTGCGCCGTGCGTACTGCGGCGCGCACACCGCCATCCATGCGCAGCGCGCCGGCGCGCTGTGGCTGCTGCGTGCGCTCGAGCCGTCGCGACTCGATGCCTTGAGCACGCGCGAGCGTGAAGTCGCGCGGCTGCTGGCGCAGGCGCTGGATTACCGCGAGATCGCACGGCGGCTGAACCTGTCGCCGCAGACGGTGCGCAACCACGTCCGGCACATCTACGCCAAGATCGGCGTGCACCACAAGGTCGAACTGGCCGGGCTGATCCTCGATGCGGGTCCGGCGGCTGCCGTCGCGACGTCGCCGGACGATGTCACACCGGTCCGATGACGCTGCGCGGTTCGATCGCCTCACAGGCGTTGACGATGCCGACACCCGCAGGCCGAGCCTGACGCGCCGCACCGTGGGTTGAGCGGCGCCAGGCGCCGGCCGGCGGCGCGGCACGAACGTTGCGCGTGCTCAAGCGCCGCGCACGCGCGGCCTGTCCAATGCAGACTGGCGCGGCGGCCGACGCGGGCCTGGACCGGCGCCGCTGTCGGCGGCCGGGACGATCGACGCCACGCGCCACGCCAGCGCCGGGCCGCTGCAGCGGCGCACTCGTGTCCGGCGCGACGACGCCCGGCGCCACAGGCAACCGATGAGCGCGCTGCTGACCGACCTGTACCAGCTCACCATGCTCCAGGCCTACCTGGACGAGGGCATGGACGAGCGCGCGACCTTCGAGCTGTTCGTTCGCAAGCTGCCGCCGGGGCGCAACTTCCTCGTCGCCGCGGGGCTCGAGCAGGCGCTGCAGTTCCTGCAGACGCTGGCCTTCGACGACGACGAGATCGCCTGGATCGAGCGCCAGGGCGGGTTCTCGCAGCGCTTGCTCGACCACCTGAGGCAGCTGCGCTTCAGCGGCGACGTGCACGCGATGCCCGAAGGCAGCGTGTTCTTCGCCGACGAACCCATCGTTCGCGTCACGGCGCCGCTGCCGCAGGCACAGCTCGTCGAGAGCCGGCTGCTCAACATCGTGCACCTGCAGACGCTGATCGCGTCCAAGGCGGCGCGCGTCGTGCTCGCCGCGCGCGGCAGGCTGCTGGTGGACTTCGGCATGCGGCGCGCGCACGGCGCCGAGGCGGCGCTGTTCGCGGCGCGCGCGGCCTACCTGGCCGGCTTCTCGGGCACCGCCACCGCCGAGGCCGGACGGCGGTTCGGCATCCCGGTGTTCGGCACGATGGCGCACTCGTTCGTGCAGGCACACGCCAGCGAGACCGAAGCCTTCGTCGCGTTCGCGCGTGCCCGCCCGCAGCGCCCGACGCTGCTCGTCGACACCTACGACACCGAGGCGGCGCTGGCCAAGGTCGTCCAGGTCGCTCCGCGGCTGGCGCGCCAGGGCATCGCGATCGGCGGCGTGCGGCTCGACAGCGGCGACCTGGCCCGGCACGCCAGGACCGCACGCGCGCTGCTCGACCACGGCGGGCTCGGCGCGGCGACCATCTTCGCCAGCGGCAACCTCGACGAAGAACGCATCGAGCAACTGCTGGCCACCGGCGCGCCGATCGATGGCTTCGGCGTCGGCACCGCGCTCGACACCTCGAGCGACGCGCCGTCGCTGGATGCCGTCTACAAGCTGCAGAGCTACGCCGGCATCGCGCGGCGCAAGCGCTCCGAGGGCAAGGCCACCTGGCCGGGCGTCAAGCAGGTGTGCCGCCAGTTCGACCGCGAGGGGCGGCTGGTGCATGACCACGTGCAGCTCGAGACCGAACCCTGCCGCGGCGAGGCGCTGCTCCAGCCCTGCCTGCGCGACGGCCACCGCATCTCGACCGCGCCGACGCTGGCGCAGGCGCGGGCGCATTGCGTCGCGCAACTGCGCCGGCTGCCCGACCGCCTGCGTTCGCTCGCACCGGCGACGCCGCCGTTCGTGGCCGGGATCTCGCCAGCGCTGCGTGCGCTGGCGCGCGAGATCGATGCCGCCGCGCGCTGAGCGTTCTG
>JBBIPS010000065.1:0-11657 GCA_037442725.1 Burkholderiales bacterium
CACCGGCGCGCCCACCACCAGCGCCGCCGCGGCGGTCGACGCAACGGTGGCTGCCGGGCCCGGCGCGGGCGGCGAGACCGCCTCGGTCAGCGTCGGCAGGTTGTCGAGGTTGGCCGGCCGCGACGGCGCCGCGTCGACAGCGGCATCCACTGCGCTCTCGAGCCACACCAGCGCCGAGCCCTGACTGACCTTGTCGCCGAGCGCGACCCTGAGCTCCCTGACCACGCCGGCGTGGCTGGACGGGATTTCCATCGACGCCTTGTCGCTCTCGACCGTGACCAGACTCTGCTCGGCCTTGACCGTGTCGCCGGGCTTGACCAGCAACTCGATGACCGCCACGTCCTTGAAGTCGCCGATGTCGGGAACCTGCACTTCCACCATTGCCATGCTGTGTCTCCGTGTCTGGGGCCGGCCCTGCGTCGGCAGCGCCGCGTCAGGTCAGGCGCTGCGCTGTGCGCCGGGCCAATCGCGATCCGTCCGTCAAGCGTAGAGGGGGTTGCCCTTGTCGGCGTCGAGGCCGTACCTTTCGATCGCCTCGGCCACCCGTGCCAGCGGCACCGCACCCTCGTCGGCGAGCGAGCTCAGCGCCGCGACGACGATGTAGTGGCGGTCGATCTCGAAGTGCTCGCGCAGCTTGCTGCGGAAGTCGCTGCGGCCGAAACCGTCGGTGCCGAGCACGCGGTAGCGGCGCGCGCGGCCATCGGCATCCCTGGGCATGAAGGCGCGGATCTGCTCGCAATAGTTCTTGACGTAGTCGGTCGAGGCGACCACCGGCCCGCCCTGCGGCCCGAGCTGCTGCGCGACGAAGGGCAGTCGCGGCGCGGCGGTCGGGTGCAACAGGTTCCAGCGCTCGACGTCCTGGCCGTCGCGCGCCAGTTCGTTGAAGCTCGGGCAGCTCCAGACCCGGGCCGCCACACCCCACTCGGCCTGCAGCAGCTGCCGCGCCGCCATCGACTCGCGCAGGATGCTGCCCGAACCGAGCAGGTTGACCTGTGGCCACCCGGCCTCGCCTTCGGCCGCCTCGAGCAGGTACATGCCCTTGATGATCTGCTCCTCGGTGCCGGCGACCAGCCCCGGCATCGGGTAGTTCTCGTTGAGCAGCGTCAGGTAGTAGAAGACGTTGTCCTGCTGCTCGACCATGCGCTTCAAGCCGTGGTGCAGGATCACGCCGACCTCGTGCGCGAAGCTCGGGTCGTAGCTGGCGCAGTTGGGAATCGTGCCGGCCAGGACGTGGCTGTGGCCGTCCTCGTGCTGCAGGCCCTCGCCGTTGAGCGTCGTGCGCCCGGAGGTGCCGCCGAGCAGGAAGCCGCGCGCCAGCATGTCGCCGGCCGCCCAGGCCAGGTCGCCCACACGCTGGAAGCCGAACATCGAGTAGTAGACGAAGAACGGCACCATGATGCGGTTGCTCGTCGAGTACGAGGTGGCCGCGGCAATCCAGCTGCTCATGCCGCCAGCCTCGTTGATGCCTTCCTGCAGCACCTGCCCGGCCTTGTCCTCGCGGTAGTACATCACCTGGTCCTTGTCGACCGGCGTGTAGTTCTGGCCCGCGGGGTTGTAGATGCCGATCTGCCGGAACAGCCCCTCCATGCCGAAGGTGCGCGCCTCGTCGACGATGATCGGCACGGTACGCGGCCCCAGCGACTTGTCGCGCAGCAGCTGGGTCAGGAAGCGCACGAAGGCCTGCGTGGTCGAGATCTCGCGCCCCTCGGCGGTGGCGTCGAGCACGGCCGAGAACATCTCCAGCGGCGGCACCACCAGCGACTCGTCGGCCCGCGCGCGGCGTTGCGGCAGGTAGCCGCCGAGCGCCTTGCGCCGGTCGTGCAGGTAGCGCATCTCGGGCGTGTCGTCGGCCACCGTGATGAACGGGATGTCGGCGAGCTGGTGGTCGGGGATCGGGATGTTGAAGCGGTCGCGGAACAGCCGCACGTCCTCGTCGATCAGCTTCTTGGTCTGGTGCGCGGTGTTCTTGCCCTCGCCGCTCTTGCCCATGCCGTAGCCCTTGACGGTCTTGACCAGCAGCACCGTCGGCTGGCCGCGGTGGCTGTTGGCGCGGTGGAACGCGGCATAGACCTTCTGCGGATCGTGGCCGCCGCGGTTCAGGCGCCAGATGTCGTCGTCGCTCATGTTGGCGACCATCTCGAGCAGCTTGGGGTGCTGGCCGAAGAAGTGCTTGCGCACGAACGCGCCGTCGTTGGCCTTCATGGCCTGGTAGTCGCCGTCGACGGTGTCCATCATCACCTTGCGCAGGATGCCCTGCCTGTCGCGCGCCAGCAGCGGATCCCAGTAGCTGCCCCACAACAGCTTGATGACGTTCCAGCCCGCACCGCGGAATTCGCTCTCCAGCTCCTGGATGATCTTGCCGTTGCCGCGCACCGGACCGTCCAGCCGCTGCAGGTTGCAGTTGACGATGAAGATCAGGTTGTCGAGCTTCTCGCGCGCGGCCAGCCCGATCGCGCCGAGCGACTCGGGTTCGTCCATCTCGCCGTCGCCGCAGAACACCCACACCTTGCGGTTCGCGGTATCGGCGATGCCGCGCGCGTGCAGGTACTTCAGGAAGCGCGCCTGGTAGATCGCCATCAGCGGGCCCAGGCCCATCGAGACGGTCGAGAACTGCCAGAACTCGGGCATCAGCTTCGGGTGCGGGTAGCTCGAGATGCCGGTGCCGTCGACCTCCTGGCGGAAGCCGAGCAACTGCGCCTCGGTCAAGCGCCCCTCCATGAAGGCGCGTGCGTAGATGCCCGGAGCCGAGTGGCCCTGGATGTAGAGCAGGTCGCCGCCGTGTCCGGCGCTCTCGGCGTGCCAGAAGTGGTTGAAACCCGTGCCGAACATCGTCGCTACGGAGGCGAAGCTCGAGATGTGGCCGCCGAGGTCGCCGCCATCGGCCGGGTGCAGGCGGTTGGCCTTGACCACCATCGCCATCGCGTTCCAGCGCATGAAGGCGCGCAGCCGCTCCTCGATCTCGATGTTGCCGGGCGTGCGCTCCTCCTGGTCGACGGGGATCGTGTTGACGTACGCGGTGTTGGCCGAGAACGGCACGTCGATGCCGGCCTGGCGCGCCCGGTCGATGAGCTGGTCGAGCAGGAAGTGAGCCCGCTCACCGCCTTCGTTGGCGATCACCGCCGCCAGTGCGTCGAGCCACTCGCGCGTTTCCTGCGCATCGGAGTCGTTGGCGGCGGCGCCGAGAAAGGCTTCGGGCAATGCGGACATCGGTGGTCTCCTGGTTCCGACGGGGCGGGTTCGAGCGGCGCGCGAGTGTGCCACAGAACCCCGGTGATTTCAAATCGTGCGACGTATTTTCATATTATGGTTTTCAAGGCTCACGACACCGATCGCGCCAGGTCACTGCTCGCGACCTCACCCAGGATAATCCCGGCCATGGATCCAACCCACTCCGGCCCGAGGCCGGCCGCCCCCGCCGGCGTGGCGCGGCGCCTGCTGGGGCGCTGGTGGCGACGCCAGTCACCCGCCAGGCAGGACCGCTGGGCCACGCTCGCGCCGCTGGTGTCGGTGCTGCTGTTCCTGGCCGCGATCATTTCCGCCTTCTGGTATCTGCGCAACGAGGAGATCGAGCGCGAGGCCGGCGCCGTCAAGCGCGACACCGAGATCGCCCAGCAGCAGATCCGCCTGCGCCTGATCGAGGACCAGGAGCAGCTCGTGCGACAGGCGCGCGAGATCGTCACGCGCGAGACCGATGTCGAAGAGTTCGCGCGCCAGGCCGCGACCTTCGCCGCCGACCGACCCGAGATCAACGAGGTGAGCTGGCTCGACGCGCAGCACCACGTGCGCTCGCGTCATTCGGCTGCCGGCGACAGCGACGACCTGCCCGGGACCGGCACCGAAAAGCGGCTCGAGCTGAACGACGCGTCGGGCCACAGCGAATCGGAGTGGGCCTTCATCGCCGCGCGCGACTTGCGCCGGCCGATCTATTCGCGCCCGTTCAAGACCCGCGCCGGAGCGGCCGCGTTCCAGCTCGAGGTGCCCCTGCTCGACCGCGGACGCTTCGCCGGAGCGCTGGTGGTGAACTATTCGATCGAAGCCCTGGCGCGACACTACGTACCGCAGGAGGTGACGCGCCGGCACGCGATCGCGGTGATCGACGAGCATGAGCAGGTGCTGGCCAGCTCGGTCACGCCGATGCCGGGGCGCAAGCGCACGCCGGCGGCCATCGTGCACGACGTGCCGCTGGCGCCGGCGGCCAACGGCCTGGTGCTGCGCGGCAGTGGTTACCGCGCCTCGGTCGGGCTGATCGGCAACACGCTGTTCTGGATGGTGGTGGCGCTGTCGGTGCTCACGCTGTGGATGCTGCTGGGCACCTGGCGCCACATGCGGCGGCGCTCGCAGATCCAGGCCGCACTGGTGCACGAGACCAACTTCCGCCGGGCGATGGAGAACTCGATGCTCACCGGCATGCGCGCGATGGACCTCGAGGGCCGCGTCAGCTATGTCAACCCGGCTTTCTGCGCCATGACCGGGTTCTCCGAGAGCGAGCAGATCGGCCGCCTGCCGCCCTACCCGTACTGGCCGCCCGACCGCATCGACGAGAACGCGCGCCTGCTGCAGCAGGAGCTGCAGGGCCGCAGCCCCGCCGGCGGGGTCGAGGTCAAGGTCATGCGCAGGAACGGCACGCAGTTCGATGCCCGCATGTATGTCTCCGCATTGGTCGATGCGCACGGCCAGCAGAGCGGCTGGATGACCTCGATGACCAACATCACCGAGGCCAAGCGCATCCGCGACCAGCTCTCGGCGTCGCACGAGCGCTTCACGACGGTGCTCGAAGGGCTCGAGGCTGCGGTGTCGGTGCTCTCGGTCCAGCAGGGCGAACTGCTGTTCGCGAACCGCTCGTACCGGCTCTGGTTCGGCGCCGACGCGCGCGGCCATGCGCTGCTGGCCAGCGGCACGCTGCAGGCGCTGCCGCTGGTGGCCGACCAGGACGATGCGGTGGATGCGATGTCGGGCCTGCCGACCGAGGAGCTGACCGGCATCGGGCACCATCCGCGCGAGGTCTACGCCGAGGCCCACGACAAGTGGTTCGACGTGCGCTCGCGCTACCTGCAGTGGACCGACGGCCGCCTGGCGCAGATGCTTATCGCCACCGATGTGACGGCACGCCACCGCGCCGAGGATCTGGCGGCGCAGCAGGCCGAGCGCGCCCAGGTCTCGAGCCGGTTGATCACGATGGGCGAAATGGCGTCGTCGGTGGCGCACGAACTGAACCAGCCGCTGACGGCGATCACCAACTACTGCGGCGGCATGATCTCGCGCGTCAAGGGCGGGACGATGGAACGGGTCGATCTGATCGCCGCGCTCGAGAAGACGGCGCACCAGGCCGACCGGGCCGGTCAGATCATCCACCGCATCCGCGCCTTCGTGAAGAAGAGCGTGCCGCAGCGCCAGCCGGCACAGGCCGCCGAGATCGTCGAGGACGCGGTCGAGCTGGCGAGCATCGAACTGCGGCGGCGCAACGTGGCGATCCATCACTACGTCGCACAGCGCCTGCCGCCGCTGCTGTGCGACCCGATCCTGATCGAGCAGGTGCTGCTCAACCTGCTGAAGAACGCCGCCGAGGCGATCGACGACGCCAGGCTGCCCGCGGCGCGGCGCCGCATCGAGTTGCGCGTGATCCCGCGCCACAGCGCCGAGGAAGGCGGCGTCATCGAGTTCAGCGTCACCGACACGGGCCCGGGGCTGCCCGACGAAGTGCTGGCGCGGATCTACGAGGCCTTCTTCTCGACCAAGGCCGAAGGCATGGGCATCGGACTGTCGCTGTGCCGCTCGATCGTCGAGTCGCACCGGGGTCGGATCGGGGCCCGGAACCTCTACAATGGCGCGTCTGTTGCAGGGTGCCGGTTCGTCTTCACCCTGCCGGTCGAAACCTTGGCGCGGCACGGCCCGACGACGCAGCCGGATGCATCGGCTGCCGGCGCGACCGAGCGCGACGCCAGCCGAGCCGAGAACCCCACTCCATGAGCCTGATCCCGAAGAAGGGCACGGTGTACGTCGTCGACGACGACGAAGCCGTGCGAGATTCGTTGCAGTGGCTGCTCGAAGGCAAGGACTACCGCGTCAAGTGCTTCGACTCGGCGGAATCGTTCCTGTCGCGCTTCGACCCGCGTGAAGTCGCGTGCCTGATCGCCGACATCCGCATGGACGGCATGAGCGGCCTCGAGTTGCAGGACCGGCTGGTCGAGCGCAAGAGCCCGCTGCCGGTGGTCTTCATCACCGGCCACGGCGACGTGCCGATGGCCGTCACGACGATGAAGAAGGGCGCGATGGATTTCATCGAGAAGCCCTTCAAGGAAGACGACCTGCTCGGCCTGGTCGAGCGCATGCTGGAGCAGGCACGCACCGCGTTCAGCCAGTACCAGGAGCAGGCCAGCCGCGACGCGCTGCTGGCGCGACTGACCACGCGCGAGGCGCAGGTGCTCGAGCGCATCGTCGCCGGCCGGCTGAACAAGCAGATCGCCGACGACCTGGGCATCAGCATCAAGACGGTCGAGGCGCACCGCGCCAACATCATGGAAAAGCTCAACGCCAACACCGTGGCCGACCTGCTCAAGATCGCACTTGGCGCGAACACGATCAAGGCGTAGGACCCGTCGCCGACGCCTGCCGAGGGCGCGCCGGAAGCCGCGCGGCATTGCAGCGGCGCCGCGAAGGGGCGCCGCCCCGGTCGGCCTCCGAACTTGCACGAACACCGACCCCAAACCACCATGTCAGCCCACCTCATCGACGGCCTGGCCTTGTCCAGACAGATCCGCAGCGAGGTCGCCGCTCGTGCTGCACGGCTCCAGGCACGAGGCATCCAGCCCGGTCTCGCGGTGATCCTGGTCGGCGAGGACCCGGCGTCGACCGTCTACACCCGCAACAAGGTCAAGGCCTGCCAGGAGCACGGCCTGCACTCGGTGTTCGAGAAGTACGACGCCACGTTCGGCGAGGCCGAACTGCTGGCACGCATCCGCGCGCTCAACGCCGACCCGGCGATCCACGGCATCCTGGTGCAGATGCCGCTGCCGCGGCACATCGACGCGCACAAGGTCATCGAGGCCATCTCGACGGCCAAGGATGTCGACGGCTACTCGGTGCGCAGCGCGGGCGACTTGATGGCAGGGTTGCCGGGCTTGCGGCCGTGCACACCGTACGGTTGCATGAAGCTCATCGAGAGCACCGGGGTGCCGATCCGGGGCAGGCACGCGGTGGTGATCGGCCGCAGCAACACCGTGGGCAAGCCGATGGCGCTGCTGCTGCTGCAGGCCAACGCCACCGTGACCGTCTGCCACAGCGCGACGCCCGACATCGGCGCACACACGCGCCAGGCCGATATCGTCGTCGCCGCCGTCGGCAGGCGCAACACGCTCCGCGCTGACATGGTCAAGCCCGGCGCCATCGTGATCGACGTCGGCATCAACCGCGACGAGGCCGGCAAGCTCTGCGGCGACGTCGACTTCGCCGAGGTCAAGCAGGTCGCGGGCTGGATCACCCCGGTGCCGGGTGGGGTCGGACCGATGACGATCACAATGCTGCTGTTCAATACCGTCGAAGCGGCAGAGCGCGCTGCCGCGTGATGCTGCTGCGCCGCGCCCGGGCAGCCGTGCCGGTGCCGGCCGCCATCGGCTGCAGAGGCACCCGTCAACCCTCGAGAATTCCGCGATGAGCAATCCGCTGCTGGCCCCGACCGGCCTGCCGGCCTACCCGCAGATCCGCCCCGAGCACATCACGCCGGCGCTCGATGTGCTGCTGTCTGCGGCCGAGGCCGCGCTCGAGCGCGCGGTCGGGCCGGATGTCGCGGCCGACTACGAGGCGCTGTCGGCCGCGCTGGACGTGCCGCTCGAGCGCCTGGCGTGCGCGTGGGGCGCCGTCGGCCATCTGAATGCTGTGGCCAACACGCCCGAGTTGCGCAGTGCCTACAACGACAACCTCGGGCGCGTCACCGAGTTCCACACGCGACTGGGCGCCGACGAGCGGCTGTACGCCAAGTACAAGGCCATCGCGCGCAGCCCCGCCGCCGCGGCCTTGAGTGCGCCGCGCCGCCGTGCGCTGGCCAATGCGATGCGCGACTTCGTGCTCTCGGGTGCCGAGCTGCAGGGCCCGGCGCGCGCGCGCTTCGCGGCGATCCAGGAGCGCAGCGCCGCGGCTGCGCAGAAGTTCTCGGAGCACGTACTCGACGCCACCGATGCCTTCGTCCTCTACGCGAGCGACGCCCAGATGGCCGGCGTACCCGACGACGTGCGCCGCGCCGCGCGCGCGGCGGCCGAGGCCGACGGCCGGCCCGGCCACAAGCTCACGCTGCAGATGCCGTGCTGGATGCCGGTGATGCAGTTCGCCGACGACCGCGATCTGCGCGAGCAGCTCTACCGCGCCTATGCCACCCGCGCCAGCGAGCTCGGCCCGGCCGGGCACGACAACAGCGCACTGATGAGCGAGCTGCTCGAGCTGCGTCGCGAAGAGGCAGCGCTGCTCGGTCATGCCAGCTATGCCGGTCTGTCGCTGGTGCCCAAGATGGCCGAGTCGCCGGCGCAGGTCGAAGCCTTCCTGCGCGACCTGGCGCGCCGTGCCCGGCCCTACGCCGAGCGTGACCTGGCCGAGATGCGCGGCTTCGCCGCCGATCAGCTCGGCATCGACGATCTGCAGGCCTGGGACCAGCCCTATGTCTGCGAGAAGCTCAAGCAGGCACGCTACGCCTTCAGCGAGCAGGAGGTGAAGCAGTACTTCACCGAGTCGCGCGTGCTCGAGGGCTTGTTCCGCATCGCCCAGACGCTGTTCGAGGTGACGATCCGTCCCGACACCGCAGCGGTATGGCACGACAGCGTCCGCTTCTACCGCATCGAGCGCACTGCCGGCATGCCGGCCGGTGCAGGCTCCACCGACGTCGCGCCGCAGTTGGTCGGCCAGTTCTACCTCGACCCCTACGCCCGCCCCGGCAAGCGTGCCGGGGCCTGGATGGAGGGGGTGCGCAGCCGATGGCAGCGGCCCGACCGCACCGCCGGCGTGCAGACCCCGGTGGCGCAACTGGTGTGCAATTTCGCACCGCCGGTCGGCGACCAGCCGGCGCTGCTGACGCACGACGACGTCATCACGCTGTTCCACGAGTTCGGCCACGGACTGCACCACATGCTGACCCAGGTCGACGAGCTGGCGGTGTCGGGCATCGCCGGCGTCGAGTGGGACGCCGTCGAGCTGCCGAGCCAGTTCATGGAAAACTTCTGCTGGGAATGGGAGGTGCTGTCGCGACTGACCGCGCATGTCGAGACGGGCGAGCCGCTGCCGCGCGCGCTGTTCGAGCGCATGCTCGCGGCCCGCAACTTCCAGAGCGGGCTGCAGACGCTGCGGCAGATCGAGTTCGCGCTGTTCGACATGCGCGTCCACGCCGAGGCCGACGCCGCGGGCCGCATCCAGGACATCATCGATGCCGTGCGCGCCGAGGTCGCGGTCAATCCACCGCCGTCGTTCAATCGCTTCCAGCACACCTTCTCGCACATCTTCGCGGGCGGCTACTCTGCCGGCTACTACAGCTACAAGTGGGCCGAGGTGCTGTCGGCCGACGCCTTCGCGGCGTTCGAGGAGAACGGCGTCTTCGACGCCGAGACCGGGCGACGCTACCGGCGCGAGATCCTTGAGGCCGGCGGCAGCCGCCCGGCGCTGGACAGCTTCAAGGCCTTCCGGGGCCGCGCGCCGAACATCGACGCGCTGCTGCGCCACCAGGGCATGGCTCGAGCCGGTGCGCGCCCTGCGCTGGATTGCACACCATGACGTCGATCCCCGCATTGAGCATCACCGTCCTGGCCGCGCTCCTCGCCGGCGCACCGGCCTGGGCCCAGTTCAAGGTGGTGAGCCCGGACGGCAAGGTCACCTATACCGATCGACAACCGGCCGATGCAGCGGGTCGCATCGTGCCGCTCGGCCGCACCGCGCGCGCTGCCGACACGGCGGCGGCGCTGCCCGCCGAACTGCGACAGGTCGCGGCGCGCTTCCCGGTCACGCTCTACACCAGCCCCGACTGTGCGCCGTGCGAATCGGGACGGCGACTGCTGCAGCGACGCGGCATTCCGGCGCAGGAGCGTCAGGTGCTGAACGATGACGACGGCGCGGCGCTCGAGCGCCTCACCGGTGGCCGCACCGTGCCCGCGCTGGCGATCGGCGCACAGGTGCTGCGCGGCTACCTCGAGTCCGACTGGCAGTCGTATCTCGACATCGCCGGCTACCCGCGCGCATCGCGCCTGCCGCAAGACTGGCCGACACCGGCGGCGCTGCCGCTGACCGAGCGGCAGAGCGCCGAACCCGCGCGCCGCGCGCCGCAGGCGCTGCCGACGCCCGTGCCGGCACTGCCCGACATCCCGGCTTCAGGCATCCGGTTCTGAGCTCCGGGCCGCTGGGGCGGCTTGCGCGCGCGAGGTGGCGTCGACCTCGGCGAAGGCGCGTTGCAGCCCGCGCGCGACCCAGCTGCCGGCACCGACCGCCGCGCCCATG
This sequence comes from Burkholderiales bacterium, assembly GCA_037442725.1. Lineage (GTDB taxonomy): Bacteria > Pseudomonadota > Gammaproteobacteria > Burkholderiales > Burkholderiaceae_C > Pseudaquabacterium. The sequence continues at coordinate 10,465 of JBBIPS010000065.1, forward strand.
AGCCAGAACAGCACACCGGCGCCGACGGCGGTGCCGACGGCGCCGAAGGCCAGCGGCATCACGCTGCTCGACGCGTTGATCGCCATCGAGCGCAGCGCGATCGCTTCGCCGTGGCGCGGCTGCGGCGTCAACTGGTGCAGCGTCGACATGATCATCGGCTGCACCGATCCCAGCGCCAGCCCGAGCAGCGCCGCGCACGCCCCCATCAACAGTGGCGTCAGCGCGAACGGATAGATCACGAACACGCCGGCCGTCAACAGCATCGCCACGCGCAACACGGCGACCTCGCGCAGCCAGCGCGCGACCCACGGCACGACCAGACGCACCAGCGTCACCGCCAGCGTGAAGGTGCCAAGCACGAGACCGATCGTCGTCGCGCTGAATCCGCGGGCCTGGCCGAGCACCGGCACGGCGAAGCTGTGCGCGTCCCAGCTCGCCGAGAGCAGCCAGTTCACGATCAGCAGGCGCTTCAGGCCCGGTGTGGCCAGCAGGTCCCAGGCCCGCCTGCCGTGCTCGCGCGCCACCTCCTGCGGCCGGTCGATTGCCGCCGGCACCCGGCGCGCGGCGACCAGCGACAGCAGCGGCAACGCCAGCATCAGCGTGTAGGCGGCGGCGAAACCGGCCGCGTCGATCATGAAGCCGGCCGCAACGGGCCCCACCACGTTGGCCAGTGAAGGCGCCATGCCCAACCAGCTGAAGACGCGGACGCGCTCGGTCGAGTTGCCGGCCAGGTGCGAGGCGCTGCGCTGCACCGCGATCAGGCCGATGTTGGTGCCGACGCCGCTGCACGCCGCACCGACGCAGAGCAGGCCGAACTGCCAGCCCCCCGGCAGCCCGCTGGCCAGCAGCGCGCATACGGCACCGGTCATCGTCGCCGCCACCGCCCAGTGCAGCGGCCGGTGGTAGCCATGCCGGTCGGCCATGCGGCCGGCACCCATCGCCGTCAGCACCGGCAGCGCCGCGAACAGCGCCAGCAGCACGCCCACGCTCCACGCCGATCGGCCCTGCTGCAGCACCTGCAGCGGCGCGGCCATTCTCTGGCCGGCCATCGCGGCATGCAGCGCGATCTGCGCGGCGATCAGCGCCGGCAGCACGCGGCCGACACTGCGGCCGGCCGGCGCGCCATCGCCGGTGCGCGGTATGGCGTGACCGCCGGCAGGCGCTGCGCCGCCATCCCCCGCATCGACGCCGGC
>JBBIPS010000066.1:0-11633 GCA_037442725.1 Burkholderiales bacterium
CCGGTTTGCTGAAATGCATCCGCGTCGGCCCCATCGGCCCGGGCGCACTGCCGGTCGGCTCGATGGCGTTGCGCGCTGCCGGGTCGGCCAGCGCAGCCAGGTCGGCACCGGCGCAGAAATGGTCGCCTTCACCGGTCAGCACCGCGACGCTGAGGGCGTCGTCGGCCTCGAAGGCTTCGAACGCCGCGCGCAGCGCGCGCGCCGTCGGGCCGTCGACGGCGTTGCGGCGCCCGGGCCGGCACAGCCTCAGCGTCGCGACGGCACCATCGGTCTCGAAGTGCACGGGGCAGGGCGATTGCATGGTGGCGGGTCCTCGGTGGCGGTACGCGCCGGCGCAGTCGCGGCGCAACGCCAGTGTGCCCGAACGCTGCCGTGCGCCCGGGCGTCCGTGTCTGCGCCCGGCGTCCTGCAGCGGCAACCCGGCGCCGTGCGTCCAGCCGTGCGGTGCGGCGTCTGCGCCGCGCTGCGGATAATCGAACTTCGGGTGCGGGAAGGCATTGCAATGTTCACAGGCATCGTCCAGGGCGTCGCCCGCGTGCGACGGATCACCGATCGACCGGGGCTGCGCAGCTTCGAGCTGGAATTCCCCGCGGGTCTTGCGAACGGTCTGGCCGTCGGCGCCAGCGTGGCCTGCGACGGCGTGTGCCTGACCGTCACCGCGCTGTGCGGCGAGCACGGCGCGACCTTCGACGTGATGCAGCAAAGCCTGGGCGCGACCACGCTGGGCACGCTGGTGGCGGGCGGCCGCATCAACGTCGAGCGCGCCGCGCGCGACGGCGCCGAGATCGGTGGCCATCCGATCTCGGGCCATGTCGATTGCCAGGCCACGCTGCTGGACATCCGCCGTCCCGAGAACAACCGGGTCCTGCGCATCGGCGTGCCGGCCTCGCACCGGCGCTATGTCTTTGCCAGGGGCTACATCGCGCTCAACGGCGCCAGCCTGACGGTGGCCGAGGCCGACCGGAGCGCCGGCTGGTTCGAGGTTTGGCTGATCCCCGAGACGCTGCGCGTGACGACCTTCGGCGACAAGCATATCGGCGACGCGCTGAACCTGGAAATCGAGCGCGGCACCCAGGTCGTCGTCGATACCGTGCGCGACGCGCTCGATGCGCGGCTGGGTCCGCTGCTGCCGGCGCTCGAAGCGCTGCTGCGCGAGCAGGGCAGCTCGGTCGACGAACTGGGTGCCGTGCTGCCGCCGCGACTCGGACCGGACCTGGGCGGCTCCAGGTGATGCGCGCGCCCAGGCAGAGGCAGGGCAACGGGTCCCGGGGCGGGATCGGGACGGCCGTACATCGATGAGGTCTGCCGCCCCACCGAGGATCCGGTCCGGGGCCAGGTCGAATGGGTGACGCGGGGTCCGACGCGGCGGCCCCGGCGGTCCAGGGCACCAGGGCATCGGCGTTGCCCGTGATCCGACGAAGCAGTTCGGCAGCGACAGGCGCGACGGTCGACGGCGCCCGATGCATCGCTTTAATGATTCATGTATGCTCGAAGCATGGAAATGAGCGGGGTGGCAGTTTTCGAAGGTCTTGCCCCAGGCGTGCGACTCGGGGGTGGTTCGGACGCTCGTCAGGAAGGGGCGGGAAGGCAGGGTGGCCGGCGGGATCGCCTCGAACCTGGCCATCCCGCCCACGCACCTGTCGTTCCATCTGAAGGCGTCGACGCAGGCGGGGCTGTTCGGCGAATCACACCAGGGACGCGTTCAGCGCGACCGCGTCAACTTGGCCCCGATACGCGATCGGATCGGCGATCTGACACAAGCGCGCTGCGCCGGCCACCCCGAGCAATGCGTCGGCCTTCGCGAACGGTCGCAGGGCTCGAACGCCGTGGCGCTGGCAGCGTGATCCGTCGCCGGAGATCCTGACTCATGAATGTCCTGTTTCTCTGCACCGGCAACTCGTGCCGCTCGATCCTGGCCGAGGCGACCTTCAACCACCTCGCGCCTGCGGGATGGCGAGCGATGAGCGCCGGCAGCCGGCCGACCGGGCAGGTACATTCGCGCTCGCTGGCGCTGCTGGCGCGCGAGGGCATCGCCACCGACTGTCTGTCCAGCAAGTCGTGGGACGGCCTGCCGCTGACCCCCGACGTCGTCATCACCGTCTGCGCCAGCGCCGCCGGCGAGACCTGCCCCGCCTACCTCGGCACGGCCGTGCGGGCGCACTGGGGTGTCGACGACCCCGCGCGCGCCACGGGCACCGATGCGCAAGCCGATGCGGCCTTCGAGCGCGCGTATCGCGTCCTGCGCGGCCGCATCGAGGCGTTCCTGCTGTTGCCGCTCGATGAACTGCGAGGCGACCGCGCACGCCTGGGGCACGAGCTCGACCGTATCGGGCACCTGCAACCCTGAGCATTCAGCCACTTCAAGCATGGAGCATTGGGCATGACAACGGTCCAGATCTTCGACCCCGCCATGTGCTGTTCGACCGGCGTGTGCGGCGTCGATGTCGACCCGGCGCTGGTGACCTTCGCCGCCGACGTCGACTGGCTGAAGTCGCAGGGCGTGAGGGTGACGCGGTTCAACCTCGGCCAGCAGCCTCAGGTCTTCGCTGACGATGCGCAGATCAGGCCGCTGCTGCAGGCGCAGGGCGACAAGGCGCTGCCGGCGGTCGTCGTCGATGGCGAGTTGAAGTCGAGCGGACGCTATCCGTCGCGCGACGAACTGACGCGCTGGGCGGATTTGGCGTCGGCCCCGTCGTTGTTCACTGAGCAGGTGGCCGAACTGGTCGCCATCGGCGCCGCCATCGCCTCGAACTGCGAGCCGTGCTTCAGGTTCCACTTCGACAAGGCGCGCAAGCTGGGCGTGCCGGATGCCGACGTGCGCCGTGCCGTCGACCTGGCGCGGCAGGTCAAGGAAGCGCCGGCGCGTGCAGTGCTGAACCTTGCCGACCGCTATCTGGACAAGAAGGGTTCACTGGCCGCGATCGGCGTAGCAACTGCGCCGCAGGGTGCGAAGGCGTGCTGTGCCCCCGCGCCGGGCACATCTGCCACCAAGTGCTGCTGATCGCCGCGGTGGGCGCCAAGGCGTCGGCATGAAATTGCTCGACCATCCGCCGCGCTATCTGTTCTTCACCGGCAAGGGCGGTGTCGGCAAGACCTCGCTCGCCTGCGCCGCCGCCGTGCACCTGGCCGACGCGGGCCGCCGTGTGCTGCTGGTCAGCACCGACCCGGCCTCCAACGTCGGGCAGGTGTTCGGCGTGTCGATCGGCAACCACGTGGTCGCGATCGACGCTGTGCCGGGGCTGTCGGCGCTTGAGATCGACCCGCCGGCCGTTGCGCAGGCGTATCGCGACCGCATTGTCGGTCCGGTGCGCGGGGTGCTGCCGGACGACGTCGTGCGCGGCATCGAGGAGCAGTTGTCCGGCGCCTGCACCACCGAGATCGCCGCCTTCGACGAGTTCACCGCGCTGCTCACCGACGGCAGCCTGGCGCGGGACTTCGACCACGTCGTCTTCGACACCGCACCGACCGGCCACACGATCCGCCTGCTGCAGCTGCCCGGCGCCTGGACCGGTTTCCTGGCGGGTGGACGCGGCGACGCCTCGTGCCTCGGCCCGCTGGCCGGCCTCGAAAAGCAGCGCGCGCAGTACAAGGCCGCGGTGGACGCGCTGGCCGACCCTGATCGCACGCGACTGGTGCTGGTGGCACGGGCGCAGCGCGCGACGCTGCTGGAGGTGGCCCGCACGCGCGAGGAACTCGCCGCGATCGGGCTGGCGCATCAGCACCTGGTCGTCAACGGCGTGCTGCCGGTGTCGCAAGCGCAAGGCGATCCGCTCGCAGAGGCGATCATCGCGCGCGAGCATCGCGCATTGCGCGAACTGCCCGCCGGGGTCGATGCGCTGCCGCTCGACCTCGTGCCGCTGCTGCCGTTCAATCTCGTCGGCACGAGCGCGCTGCGCGCGATGCTCGCGACGGGCGCCGCCGCCGCGCAGGGCGCGGCACCGGTGCCCGAAGTCCGTTTGCCGCCGCTGGCGGACCTGGTCGATGCCATCGAGGCCGACGGCCACGGGCTGGTGATGGTGATGGGCAAGGGCGGTGTCGGCAAGACGACACTCGCAGCGGCGATTGCCGTCGAGCTGGTGCGGCGTGGACATGCGGTGCACCTGACCACCACCGACCCGGCGGCGCATCTGACGCAGACACTCGACACGACGATCGCCAACCTGAAGGTCAGCCGCATCGACCCACGGGCGCAGACCGCGTGCTACCGCGAGCAGGTGCTGGCGACCAAGGGCAAGGACCTCGATGCGCAGGGACGCGCACTGCTCGAAGAGGACCTGCGCTCGCCGTGCACCGAGGAGATCGCCGTGTTCCGCGCCTTCGCCGGCGTGATCCGCGAGGGGGCCAGGAGCTTCGTGGTGATGGACACGGCGCCGACCGGTCACACGCTGCTGCTGCTCGACGCCACCGGTGCCTATCACCGCGACGTGGTGCGCCATCTCGGCCCGAGCGGCCGCCACTTCACGACGCCGATGATGGTGCTGCAGGACCCGAAGCAGACCAAGGTGCTGATCGTCACGCTGGCCGAGACCACGCCGGTGCTGGAGGCGGCGCAACTTCAGACGGAATTGCGGCGGGCGGCCATCGAGCCGTGGGCGTGGGTGATCAACGGCAGCCTGGCGATGGCGCGACCGTCGGCGCCGCTGCTGCGTAGCCGCGCCCACTCCGAGATCGCGCAGATCGACATCGTGCGCAACCGCCACGCGAGCCGGCTCGCGGTGCTTCCGCTGCTGGCCGAAGAGCCGGTCGGCGCCGAGCGGCTGGCGCGGCTCGTGCAGCCCCTGGCCTGTACCGTCCCTTGAATCGCATTGCAGGAGACCCTCCGCCATGTCCGCCCTCTGTGAAGTCACCGCCAGGCGCGCCGCGCCGCTGAACTTCTTCGAGCGCTATCTCACCGTGTGGGTGGCGCTGTGCATCGTCGCCGGTATCGGGCTGGGCCAGTTGTTCCCGGCGCGGGTGCAGGCGATCGGCGGCATGGAAATCGCGCAGGTGAACCTGCCGGTGGGGGTGCTGATCTGGGCGATGATCATTCCGATGCTGCTGAAGATCGACTTCGGCGCACTCGGGCAGGTTCGAAGCCACGTGCGCGGCATCGGCGTGACACTATTCATCAACTGGGCGGTCAAGCCGTTCTCGATGGCGCTGCTGGCCTGGATCTTCATCCGCCATGTCTTCGCGCCCTACCTGCCGGCCGCGCAGCTCGACAGTTACGTCGCCGGGCTGATCCTGCTCGCCGCCGCGCCGTGCACGGCCATGGTGTTCGTCTGGAGTCGGCTCACCAACGGCGATCCGTACTTCACGCTGTCGCAGGTGGCGCTGAACGACACGATCATGATCTTCGCCTTCGCGCCGATCGTCGCCCTGCTGCTCGGCATCTCGTCGATCACGGTGCCGTGGGACACGCTGCTGATCTCGGTCGGCATGTACATCGTGATTCCGGTGGTGATCGCGCAGGCGGTCCGCGCCCGTGTGCTCACCCGCGGCGGCCAGTCGGCGCTCGAGCGGCTGCTGGCCCGCATCGGCCCGTGGTCGATCGCTGCGCTGCTCGCCACGCTGGTGCTGCTGTTCGCCTTCCAGGGCAAGCAGATCCTGCGCCAGCCGCTGATCATCGCCATGCTGGCGGTGCCGATCCTGATCCAGGTGTTCTTCAACTCCAGCCTCGCGTACTGGCTGAACCACAAGGTCGGCGAGAAGCACTCGGTCGCCTGCCCCTCGGCGCTGATCGGCGCTTCGAACTTCTTCGAACTGGCCGTGGCCGCGGCGATCAGCCTGTTCGGCTTCGACTCGGGGGCGGCGCTCGCCACCGTCGTCGGCGTGCTGATCGAGGTGCCGGTGATGCTGCTGGTGGTGCGCGTGGTCAACGCCAGCAAACCCTGGTACGAGCGCGGCGCCGCGGTGAAGGCAGGAGTTCAACGACGCATGGAGTTTGCTGATGAAGGCGGTCGAGGCGTTCGTTCCGACGCCGTGCTGCAGCGGCGGGGTCCCTGACCCCGACGTCGACCAGGCGCGCGTCGGCCTTGCCGCCGACGTCGAGCGGGTCGAGGGTGGCAGCACCGGCGTCGAGCGCTCCAGCGTGAGTTGCCGCGATGCCGGCGACCCGCGTAGCGCCGGCCCGAGCGGGCCGATGCTCGGGCTGGCGCAGCTGCTGCAGCCGGGGCGCGACGACCTTGACGTTGTTCGCCCCGCCACTGCACCTGCTGTTCTTCAACGGCCAGGGCGACATCGGCAAGACCTCGACCACTTGCGCCAGCGCGATCGCGTGAACCACTGACAAGGAGGGCTTCGAGTCCACCGACGACTGGGTCAAGGACTTCGTGCGTCAGAAGTATGGCCAGGCCGCCCGGCGCGTCAGCCAGGGTATCGGCGCCGGTTGCTGCGGCGGTGCGCCGGGTGCATCGGGCGCACTCGGCGGTTGTGACCCGATCACTGCCAACCTGTACGACGCTGCGCAGGCCGGTGCCGTGCCCGAGGCCGCGCTGCTGGCCTCGCTGAGCTGCGGCAACCCGACCGCGCTGGCCCGGCTCGAGCCTGGCGAGACGGTGCTCGACCTCGATTCGGGCGGCGGCATCGACGTTGTGCTGTCGGCCCGGCGCGCCGGGCCCACCGGCACCGTCTACGGCCTGGACATGACCGACGAGATGCCGGCCCTGGCCCAGCAGAACAAGCGCAGGAGCGGGCTGGTCAACGTGCACTTCCTCAAGGGCGAGATCGAGCACATCCCGCTGCCGGCCGATTCGGTCGACCTGATCATCTCCAACTGCGTGATCAACCTTGCGCCAACAAGGATCGATCGACCTCTCGGGCTGGAGCCCGAAGTACTTCCCGCCACAGTTGGTGCCCTACGCCCACACTCTGCTGAAGGATCGCATCCTGTTCGGCAGCGGCTTTGCGCTCGTCACGCCCGACCGCTGGTTGGCCGAGTTCGAGGAAGCCCGATTCAAGGACAGCGTCGAGCCGCTGATCCTGAAAGACAATGCGTCGCGGTTGCTGCGGCTTGAAGAACAGCCTTCGGCCTGAGCGCGGCAGCGGCAGCCCGACGAGGAGACGACGTGCAGTTCCACAAGGACGGCTTCAGGGGTGGCAACCCCGACGTGAAGCAAGCCGCGCCCAACCGGCGCAACCGCGGTGTCAACGAGCCGCTGCCGGGGAAGGTCGACGTGCTGATCGTCGGCACGGGCCCGGCCGGCCTGTGCCTGGCCGCGCAGCTGGCGCAGTTCCCCGAGATCGAGACGATGATCGTCGAACGCATGCCGACGAACATCATCAAGGGCAAGGCCGACGGCATCAACACGCGCACGATGGAGATGTTCCAGGCCTTCGGTTTCGCCGACAAGGTCAAGCGCGAGACCTACTGGTTGAACCAGACCGCGTTCTGGATGCCCGACCCCGCCAACCCAAGCCACATCAAGCGCGTGGGCCGGGTGCAGGACGTCGCCGACGACAGCTCGGAGATGCCGCACATCCTGATCAACCAGGCTCGGTTGCACGAGCTGTTCCTGGAAGTGATGCAGAACTCGCCTTCGCGTCTCGAGCCGGACTACGGCTGGGAGGTGGTGGGTGTGAGCGTCGATCCCGATATCGACGATCACCCGGTCACCGTGACGCTCAAGGACGCAACCGGCGTGAACTGGTGGGCCACGCGAACCGTGCGCGCGAACTACGTGGTGGGCTGCGACGGCGCACATTCCACCGTGCGCAAGGCGATCGGCGGCGTCCTGCATGGCGATGCCGCGCACCAGGCCTGGGGCGTGATGGACATCCTGGCGAATACCGATTTCCCCGACGTGCGGCAGAAGTGTCTGATCTCCTCGGCCAGCGAAGGCAACGTGCTGATCCTGCCCCGCGAGGGCGGCTACATCTTCCGCATGTACGTGGAGCTCGACAAGCTCAAGGAGGGTGAGAGGGCGACCAGCCGCAAGTTCACGCAGGACGACATGATCGCGGCGGCCAACCGCATCCTCCGGCCCTACAGCCTGGACGTGAAGGAAGTCGTCTGGTGGTCCATCTACGACATCGGGCACAGCATCACCGACAAGTTCGATGACGTGCCCGCCGGCGCCGACCGCAACCCCCGCGTGTTCACCGCGGGGGATGCCTGCCACACCCATTCGCCCAAGGCGGGCCAGGGCATGAACGTGTCGATGCAGGACACCTTCAACCTGGGGTGGAAGCTGGTGCATGTGCTGCATGGGCGGGCCGACGCGAGCCTGCTGCGCAGCTACTCCAAGGAGCGCCTGTCCGAAGCGCGCCGGCTGGTCGAGACCGACCACGAGTGGTCGCGCATCATGTCGGCGCCCACCACCCAGGCCGAGCGCGATGGCACTCAGGAGCCGCGCATCATTCGCCAGTTCAAGGCGAACCTCGAGTTCACCGGTGGCAACGCCGTCAAGTACGACACGTCCAGGCTGTTCGCGGCCTCGGAGCACCAGGCACTGGCGCAGGGCTTGCCGATCGGCCGTCGCTTCCACTCGGCGCCCGTGGTGCGCCTGTCGGATGCGAAGCAGATGCAACTCGGCCACGCCGCCGAGGCCGACGCACGCTGGCGCATCTACGCCTTCGCCGGCAGGGCCGACGGCTCGAGCCCGGGTTCAGCGATTCACAAGCTTGCCGACTGGCTCGAGAAGGATCCGACGTCCCCGGTGGTGAAGCACACGCGCAAGGGTGAGGACATCGATGCGGTGATCGACTTGCGTGCCGTGTTCCAGCGGACCTTCGACCAACTGGCCTGCGAGACCCTGCCGTCGCTGCTCAAGCCGAAGACCGGCAAACTCGGCTTGCAGGATCACGAGAAGGTCTTTTGTGTCGATCACAAGGGCGTCGGCGACCTGTTCGACCTGCGCGGCATCGACCGGGATGCGGGTTGCATGGTGGTGGTCCGCCCGGACCAGTACGTCGCACACGTCCTGCCGCTCGACGCGTACGACGAACTGGCTGCATTCTTCGCCGGCGTGCTGCTATCGGTTGACGGGTCTGCAGGAACAAAGCCGGCACCTTGACGTCTGCGGCTGCGGGGAAGCAAGGTCGGCTTCGGGTCAAGTCCGCCCGACGCGGCTGGTTGACAATGGTCCCAGCGCGTTCCGGGAGTTGGCAACATCGACGCAGTACATGCGTGGAAACCCATCGACGATGCGGCGACATCATCAGGACAGCCGTAAGTCATTGACTTGCAACGGCCCTTCAGCTCCCGTCACTCCCACTCAATCATCAACGGCTCCTGTAAGCCGTTGATTCGCCTGTACGACAGCTCGAACCTCGCTGGTTTTACCGTCAGATGTACCGCCACTTCGAGTGGGATCCCCTCGCGCAGCTTTCACCATCGATCGACATCTATCGAGAACAGTCGGCGCGTCCACGATGGCCGGCTTTCGAGATCTATCGAGATCTATCGGGTGCGGTGACCATCGCCGACACCCTCGACGCAGCAACCTTGGCGTCGCAGCGGCGACGAAAGGAACCTCGGCAACGGATGGCCCAAGTCCCTGTCACTACGAACATTTTCCTTCATTTTTTTACCGTCACGATCCAGCCAGCGCGGCGCTATCGCTGGGCAATTCCGACTCGTTGTCAACTCTCGCCCCTACCTGCATGTCAGTGCACGGTCCTACTCGCTGATGAGCCAGTATGCCCTTGCTGCACCACCCTGCCGTGCATAGCTGATGCCAAATGCCATCAAGTCGGCCAGGTGGGCATCGACGAGCGGCCGCCGAATTCCCGGCTGGACGCCTACTACCGTAAACCTAAGCCTTGTCGCTGGCGTTGCCTGAATCAACGTCTTGGTGGCATCGATGTCGCCGCGCACGAACCTCGATGGCGAAGCGTGCCGAGGATGAATACGGTCTTCCATGTGCGAGAGCAGCGTGGCTGCGTCGCAGTAAAACACGGACTTCACGAGCTGGCCGGCCACTTCATAGACGTCGCCGACGCGTCGACCGCCAGCGGGTCCGCCAGCACCTTTGCAGTGATAGAGCGCGACCTCAATCTCACCTTCGTCAGACCTGGTCACCGCGACGTAGTCTGCAGCTTCTCCGGTTCTGTGGTCGTAGAAGAGCGAGACGACATTCGGAAGACCCAGCAAGTGCTGCTCGAGACGCTCCTGAACCGTCAACCGCCCTGCCAAAGCCGCGCGCCTTCGGCGCGTGTCTGCGGAACCATTGTTTGGAAGGAACTCGACTCCGATATCGCAGTTGCTCCAATCGATGACTTCCGCGTCACCATCGGACAGTGATTCGACCTGCAGCATCGGCGCGGCCATGAGGTTCATGCCTTCGAACGATGACTTGTCAGCAGCGTAGAACCGAGGTGGATGGTCCGATAGCCAATCGGCAATCGGCATCCAGTCGTCGGTGGCGGATTCGACTTCGACAGCGATGTCCGGCTGCAGCGAAGTCACCATGCGACCGTGCCCGATGCTGAAGCACATCCGAACCGTCAACTCCTCGGAAACCAGCGAGAACTGAAGATCCGACGCCTCTGAACGACATTCGAAGTCCTGCATCTCCCAGTCCGTCAGGCGACGGAAAACGAGCGGTGCGCCTGGCGCCGGGCGACAGCGAACCCTAGGATTAGCCTTGAAGCCAGCCTTCGCCCAGGTCGCGGCAATGACGACATCGGGTAGCCGTCGAAGAGTCGTGGCGGCTCGGACGATGTCGAGGTGCGTCTCCGCAAACGGGCTCGTCCCTGCTAATCGCGTATCAAGGCGTTCGACCCAATCCAGGAATTCTGCGACCGTCAGCCGCTGGTTGCTCCAGATGCGCGAACTGCTGCTCGCTCCAATGGTCTCCTTCTCGTCGCCGTCGAAACCGCTGCCAAAAAAGTGACCCTGGACGTACGCGCGCCCATCACCTGCGGTCACCGCCCTCTCAGCCTGCGGCCCCGTGAGCGTTCGGTAGGTCTCGCTCTGCGAGTTGAACGTCGTGTTCTTCAAGCCGACGTTATAGAACTTGACGGCCTGTAAGCCGGCTCTAGCTCGGCTCGTCTCTTCGTAACTGAGGGCGCGATAGCTTTCGGCGCAAACCTTGTCCATCATTCCCAGGTACAGCTTTTCCGTCCTGCGCGTGGAGCCGATGTAGCACAGCCTGGACGCGGGAAGGTAGACGAGCAGAAAAGCGTCATGCCGGATATTGACCAACACATCGGATGTTGCCCAGTTCGGCGGGTTCTCGTCAGCGGTCAACAGCAATGCGACAGTACCGTCGTCCGACGCCCACTGCTTCATGACGCGCAGCTCCTTGCCGACCATCTCCCCGAACAATGAAAAATCGGGCGGCCGGGCACAGCGAAACAGCCGGACATGTGCGTAAAGCTGCAGCGCTAGTGGCGACACCGCGTCGTAGTCCGACTCGGCTACCCGCCGGACAGGCAGCCGCTCCAAGATCGCCTGCTCCGCCGCATCTCCAGCCAGTTCCCCAAGTGCCGCCTCGTCGATTAAGCGCGCCAGTTCGATGCCTTCGCGCAAGAGCGCGCTGGTTGCATCCTGAATCCGGGAGGTCGGAGCAATGAGCGTCGCTCTGGCGATGTCCCGTCCCGTGTTGAACGGTGGCCGGTGACGGCTCCTTGGTGGAGATGCTACGCGGCCTTTCGCGTCGAACGCTTGTCGAACTCGGCGGCCTTGGCATCGAGGGTCTTGAGCAAGATCT
>JBBIPS010000067.1:0-11602 GCA_037442725.1 Burkholderiales bacterium
CTGCGCCCGGCAACTACCGGCGCGACGATCGCAGGCAGTCGGCGCAGGCACGCAGCGAAATCGCCAGCCGCACGCGGCCGCTGCGCCTGGAGCTGCAGGGCATCGACGCCAGACTCGAACGGCTGGCCGCCGAGCGCGCCGGGATCGAAGCCGCGCTGGCCGCGGCGACACTGGCCGGGCCCGAGATCGCCGAGGCCGGCCGACGCCTGAACCACATCGCGGCCGAGAACTCGATGCTCGAGGAGCGCTGGCTCGAGCTGCAGGGCGAGCTCGAGGCGATCGGCGCAACGGTCTGAAGCCGCGCCGGCGGGCGCCGCCGCGGGGCCGATGCGTCGCAAGCCAGGTCTTCAGCCCGCCCCGGGCGCAGCCGCCATCAGGCTCAGCATCAACTCGATGCGTGCCTGCCACGCCGACAGTCCGGCCGCGGCGGGCAGCGCATCGTCGTCGTGGTCGACCAGCACGCCGTCGACGCAGCGCGTCGTGCGCCACACCGGCACCCCCATCGCGAGCGCGCGGCGCAGTCCGGCCTCCAGGCCACGGTGCAGCGTGCCGTTGCCGGTGCCGGCAACGACGATGCCCTGCACGCCGGCCTCGACCAGCGCATCGACAGTCTCGCCGCGCGCGCCGGCGTGGCTGATGACGATCTCGACCCGCGGCCAGTCCGCCACGTTGCGCTCGATGCGTGCCAGCCCGAGCGGCCGCCCCACCGGCCAGGTCCGGTGGCGCCGCAGCCGGCCCTCCTCGATGCGGGCGATCGGACCCGCATCGCCGGAGTCGAAGGCGTCGAGCCGGTAGGTGTGCACCTTGCGTACGTCGTGGGCGCCATGCACCGTGCCCGCCAGCACCGCGACGACGCCGCACGCGCCGGGCTCGCGCGCCACGGCCAGTGCATCGAGCAGGTTCTGCGGCCCGTCGCTCAGCAGGGCGGTGGCTGGTCGCATTGCCGCCGCCAGCACCACCGGCTTGGTCGGCGCCAGCACGCGCTGCAGGAACCAGGCCGTCTCCTCGAGGGTATCGGTGCCGTGCGTGATGACCACAGCCGCGACCTCGGGCCGCACGAGATGGTGCTGCACACGCTGCGCCAGGCGCTGCCAGGTGGCATGGTCCATGTCCTTGCTGTCGACCTGCGCCACCTGCTCGGTCTCGATCGGCCACTCCGGCGAAGTCGAAACCCCGGTCGGCAGTGTCGCCAGCAACTCGGTCACCGAACGTTGCGCAGCCCGGTAGCCGACGTTGTCGGTCGGGGCGGTGGTGTTGCCGGCGATGGTGCCACCGGTACCCAGGATCACGATGGTGCTTGGCATGACCGGCTCGTCTGGATGAAAATACAGATACTGGATGCAATCGCAGTTCGCCTGATTGCCGCGTGATTGTCAGCGCAACGGAGGCCCGACCCCATGCCTGAATCCCCCAAGCTCACTGCCCGGCAGCAGCAGATCCTCGATCTGGTGCTGAGCGCCATCGAGCGCAGTGGCGCGCCGCCGACGCGCGCCGAGATCGCCGCCGAGCTCGGCTTCCGCTCGGCCAACGCCGCCGAGGAGCACCTGCAGGCGCTGGCGCGCAAGGGGGTGATCGAGCTGATCGGCGGCACCTCGCGCGGCATCCGGCTGCGCTCTGAGACGCTGCGCGCGCTCAACGAGGCGCGCGGCAAGCAGTACTCGCTGCCGCTGCCCAGCCTGGCGCAACTGACGCTGCCGCTGATCGGCCGCGTCGCGGCCGGCCACCCCATCCTGGCGCAGGAGCACATCGACAAGACCTACATCGTCGAGTCCAGCATGTTCCCGCGCAAGCCCGACTACCTGCTCAAGGTGCGCGGCATGAGCATGCGCGACGCCGGCATCCTCGACGGCGACCTGCTCGCGGTGCAGAAGACGCAGGAGGCGCGCAACGGTCAGATCGTCGTCGCCCGCCTGGCTGACGAGGTCACCGTCAAGCGGCTGCACCGCACGCGCGCCGGCATCGCGCTGCTGCCCGAGAACCCCGATTTCGAGCCGATCCTGGTACCGGCCGGAACGCTCGACTTCCAGCTCGAAGGCGTTGCCGTCGGGCTGATCCGCAACACCATGCTGATGTGAGCGCGATGATGCCGTCGAGATCGATCCCATCGCCGCGCGCTGCGGCGGCGACCACACCGCAGGCAGCACCGACGCCCGGCGCGGCGCCACGCCGAGCCCCGGCGCGCCGGCCAGCGCTTGCGAAGGCGCCCAAGGCATCGTGCGCAGCCGATTGCCAACGGCTTGAGCAGTTGCCCAACATCGGGCCGGCGCTGGCGGCCGATCTGCGCGCACTGGGGATCGGGCATCCGCGTGAACTGGCACGCCGCGACGGCCACGACCTGTACCGCGCGCTGTGCCGGCTCAGCGGCAGGCGCCAGGACCCGTGCGTGCTCGACACCTTCATGGCCATCACCGACTTCATGCGCGGCGCCGCGCCGGCACCGTGGTGGACCTACACCGCCGAGCGCAAGCGGCGCTACGGCCAGGTCTGAGCGTGCGGCCGCTTTGCCAGCCCGTTGCCACTCGCGGGCCGCGTGCCGCAGCGGGCGGCCCGCCCTTGAGTTAGAACGAGTAGCGCCCCATCAGGTCGACGCGCTGCATCCTGCCGATTTCGCCGGCGAAGGTCTTGCGCTCGCCGAGGATCACCTCGCCGCCGAGTTCGACGTTCTTCATCGGCGAGTAGATCAGGTTGACGAACAGTTGCTGCAGGGTCCTGTTGTCGAAGAAGCCGTCGGCCGCCTTGCCACGGTTCATGCCGAAGGCCGCGTTGCCGCGCAACCGGTCGCTGAAGGTCCTGGCATAACCCAGCACCAGACCCTTGTTCTTGTCGAAGTCAATCTGCCCGGCGGCGTCGGTGAAGTAGCCGTTGGACCCATACAGATTGTCGATATCGCCGTCGACCTGGGCGTATTGCGCCATCAGCAGGTCCTTGTCGGTCAGCTTGAGGCTGCCGCCGACGCCGAAACCGTAGCCCCGCCGGCTGTCGCCGCCGACACGCTTCTCGTGCGCCAGACCGCGCACGTTGAGCGCGCCCCAGTCGAAGCTCTTGTCGAAGCGCGCCACCAGGTTCGGCATCCGGGCACCGGCGTCCGGATCCTCGGCCGCCAGTGCGAACCGGTAGCCGGCCTTGGCGTCGCCGTAGGTGTAGCGGATCATCGTGCGGCGGGAGAACGGCGCGCCGATCGGGCCGTTGAAGTCGACCGTCTCTGGCAGGTTGTCCAGATCCATGAAGGTCGACCAGGTCTGACCGACCAGGAAGCCGCCGTACTCGCCGTAGGCGTGACGCAGGCGCAGCCGGTTGCGGTTGCATTCGGCACCGCAATACGCGTAGAAGTCCATCTCGAGCTTGGTGTTGAAGCTACCCAGGCTGGTCGGCGTCGACGACTCGATACCGAAGCGCGAGGTCTGCGCCGTCAGGCTGGTCTGGCCGCTGCGCGCACCACCGCCCGCCAGAGGCTGCTCGGGCAGGTTGGTGAAGGTGTCGCCGGGGGCCGTGGCTTTGAGGTCGTGGATCAGGTGCGCCTCGACGTTGCCGTACAGACGCAGCGTCGTCTCCGAGCCCGGCAGCCGGAACCCGCCGCCGATGTCGCCCAGCACGACGGCGTCCTTGCTCCTGATCTCGAGCTGTTCGATGCGCTCGCCCCAGCCGCTCGAGTCGGCGGGTCGGGCTTCGGCGGCCCTCGCCTTCTTCAGCGCGTCGAGCTCGGCACGCAGCGCGCGAATCTCGGCCCGCATCTCGTCGAGCACGGCATTGCTCTGCGCCCGTGCGGGCGCGCCCGCGAACACCAGGGTCGATGCGGCCAGGGCGATCAGCGTCGGTTTCAGCTTCATGGTCTTCTCCTTGTCGAATTCGTCAATGCAGGATCTGACCCAGGAAGGCGCGGATGCGCTCGTTGTCCTGGGCGTCGAAGAATCGCTCGGGCGGCGCGTCCTGCGCGACGCGCCCCTGGTCGATGAACAGGATGCGGTCGCCGACCTCGCGCGCGAAGCCCATCTCGTGCGTCACCACCAGCATCGTCATGCCGCTGCGTGCGAGCTGCTTCATCACGTCGAGCACCTCCTTGACCATCTCCGGGTCGAGCGCCGAGGTCGGCTCGTCGAACAGCATCACCTTGGGCTGCATCGCCAGGCTGCGGGCGATCGCGACGCGCTGCTGCTGCCCGCCCGAGAGCTGGAACGGATGCTTGTGGATGTGCTCGTGCAGCCCAACGCGATCGAGCAGTTCGCACGCACGCGCCTCGGCGGCCGCGCGCGTCATGCCGCGCACGCGGCGCGGCGCCAGCGCCACGTTGTCGAGCACGGTGAGGTGCGGGAACAGGTTGAACTGCTGGAACACCATGCCGACCTCGGCGCGCAGCGACTGCAACGCGCGTGCGTCGTCGGTGACCTCGATGCCGTCGACGACGATGCGACCGCTGTCGTGCGACTCGAGGCGATTGAGCAGGCGCAGCAGCGTGCTCTTGCCCGAGCCCGAGGCGCCGATGATCACCGCCACCTCGCCGGCATTGAAATGCGTCGACACGTCGCGCAGCACATGGTGCGCACCGAAGCGCTTGTCAACCTTGTCGACCGAGATCAGCGGCGACGTGGCGACGGCGTTCATGCCAGCTTGCCCTCGATGTCGTAGCGGCGCTCGATGGCGTCCGAGATCTGCGTCATCACGGTCGTCAGCAGCAGGTAGATGATGCCGGTGGCGACGAACACCGGCACCGCCTGGAACGAGGTGCTCTTGACCTGCGAGCCGGCGTTGGTGAGTTCGACGACGCCGATCGTGAAAGCCAGCGACGAGTCCTTCAGCAGTGCGACGACGTTGTTGACCAGCGGCGGCAGCGAGATCTTGAACGCCTGCGGGAAGGTGACGTCGATGAACGTATGCCAGCGCGACAGCCCGAGCGAGCGCGCCGCCTCGATCTGCCCGCGTGGCACCGCAAGCAGCCCGGCGCGGATCGCCTCGGCGTTGTATGCGCCGACGTTGAGCGCCAGTGCGACGCTGGCCGCGGTGAACTCGTTCATGCGCAGCCAGGGGCTGAGCTCGGGCAGCGCAAAGTACACGAACAGCACCTGCACCAGCAGCGGCGTGCCGCGCATGACCCAGATGTAGCACGCGGCCAGCCAGCGCAACGGCGCCACGCGCGAGATCTTGCCCAGCGCCGCCACCACCCCCAGCAGGACACCGGCGGCACCAGCCACCACGGTCAGCTCGACGGTGACGCGCGTGCCATCGGCGAACAACTGCGCGTTGTTGCCGATTGGCGCCGGCGCCCACGACAACGGGATCACGATCAGCCAGAGGATCAACAGCAGTAGCGCACTGGCCGCGAGCATCGTCGCGCTGCTGCGTTGCTGCCGCGACCAGGCGGCCGGCCAGACTGAAAGCACTCGATCCACGGTCGGTCAGGGCCCCGGGTGACGGTGTCGGATGGGTCGCGCGGATCGGTTCGATCGGCACCCCCGCCACGGGCGGGCAGGCACCGTTGGCGACGCTGCTCACCTGCAGCGGATGTCCTCGTTGAACCACTTCTTCGAGATCGTGGCGTAGCTGCCGTCCGCCAGGATCGCCGCCAGCGCCTTGTTGATCTCGCTGGCGAGTCCGGTGTTGCCCTTGGCCACCGCCGAGGCGATGCGCTCGATGAACAGGAAGTCGCCCATCTTCAGCCCCGCGCTGGGGTTGGCGGCGAGCGAGTTGAGGGCGACGAAGCGATCGGTCACCCAGGCGTCGACGCGGCCGCTGGACAGCGCGGCGCGGGCATCGGTGTCCTGCGGAAAGTTCTTGATCTCCTTGACCGCGGCGACCTTCTTGACGTTCTCGAGATAGGTGGTGCCCGTCTGCACCGCGACCACCTTGCCCGCGAGGTCCTTGGCACTGCGGATCGCCGCATCCTTGGCGATGATGACGCCGCCCGAGCAGTAATGCGGCTCGGTGAAAGTCACGGCCTTGGCGCGCTCCTCGGTGATGCCGTGCGAGGCGATCACCAGGTCCCATCGGTCCTGGCGCAGTCCGGTCAGCAAGGCGTCGAAGGACAAGGCCTTCCACTCCACCTTCAGCCCCAACTTGGCAGCCATCGCGTCGGCCACGTCGACCTCGAATCCAGTGAGCTTGGCGCCCTGGAAGAAGTTGAACGGCGCGAACTGGCCCTCGGTGACGACGATGATCCTGCCGTCCTTCCTGATCTCGTCGAAGCCGCGCGCATCGGCTTGCGCGGCCAGCCCGAGCAGGGCGGCGGCGATCAGGACAGACTTCTTCAGCGACTGCAGCGGCGTCATGGCAAAGGTGTCCTTTCGCAGGAACTTCGAGCTTGGGGTGATGGGAACTCAGCCGGCGAGTTCTTGACGACTGCCGTGCGGCGGCAGCCATGAGGGAGGCGCGATTCTAGAGCCTGTCGCGGTCCCGACGGACTCCTCTTACGCTTCAACTCGGGTCAAAGAAGTAACGCTTGAGTCCGGCCAGGATCATCTCGACCGCCACTGCGGTGAGGACCAGTCCCATCAGCTTCTCGAGCGCGGAGATCATCGACGCACCGAGCGCACGGCGGATTCGATCAGCCGCCAGCAGCACCATGCCCGACACCATCATCGCCAGCGTCAGCGCGCCGATCCACAGCCGCATTCGTTCGGGCTGGCTCGACGCCAGCAGCAGCACGGTGGCCAGCGCCGACGGTCCGGCCAGCAGCGGCACCGCGAGCGGAAAGACGAGCGGCTCGCGGGCAGTGTCGCTGGCGTAGACCTCGGCGCCGCCGGTGAAGATCATGCGGATGGCGATGATCAACAGGATCACGCCGCCGGCCACCTCGAGCGAGCGCTCGGACAGGCGCATCAGGTGCAGGAAGCCCCGGCCGGCCAGCATGAACGCCAGCAGCACGGCAAAGGCGATCCCGACCTCGCGCAGCGCAACGCGGCGGCGGCGCTGCGGCGCCACGCCTTGCAGCACCGAGACGAAGATCGGCAGGCTGCCGAACGGGTCGAGCACCAGCAGCAGCAGCACGAAGGCCGACAGAAAGTCGTGATCCATCGGCCGGCATTGTGCCGGCGCGCCGGGACCCCGGCAGACGGTGCACTGCGCCCGGCCTCGCCGTGCCCGTGGCGGCGCTGACCGCGCAGTTCGCGGCGGGGCACGCCCTCAGCCGCGCGGATGGTGCCTGGCGTGCAACTGGCGCAGCCGCTCGCGCGCGACGTGGGTGTAGATCGTCGTCGTCGAGATGTCGGCGTGGCCGAGCAGCATCTGCACCGCACGCAGGTCGGCGCCGTGGTTGAGCAGGTGCGTCGCGAAGGCGTGGCGCAGCGTATGCGGCGACAGCGGGGCCTCGATCCCACCGGCCACGGCGTGACGCTTGATCAGGCGCCAGAACATCTGCCGCGTCATCGCGCCGCCGCGCCCGGTGACGAACAGCGCGTCGCATTGCCGGCCCTTCAGGATCGCCTCGCGCGCCGAACCGAGGTAGCGCTCGATCCAGTCCTGCGCCTGGGCACCGAACGGCACCAGCCGTTCCTTGGCACCCTTGCCCATCACGCGCAACACGCCCTCGGCCAGACCGACGTGCAGCGCCTTCAGGCCGACCAGCTCGCTCACGCGCAGGCCGCTGGCGTACAGCAGCTCGAGCATCGCGCGGTCGCGCAGGCCCAGCGGCGCAGCGACGTCCGGCGCCTCGAGCAGGGCCACCACCTGCCGCTCGGACAGCGTCCTGGGCACCCGCATCGCCTGGCGCGCACCGACCAGGCGCAGCGTCGGATCGGTGCCGATCTGCCGCTCGCGCAGCGCCCAGCGGAAGTAGCGCTTGAAGACCGTGAGCCGGCGGTTCGCCGAACTGGCGCGGCTGCCGGCGTGGCGCTCGGCGATGTAGCCGAGCAGATCGGCCTCGGTGCTGGTGTCGAGCTCGCGCCCGGCCGCAGCGGCCAGCCAGCGCGCGTACAGGACCAGGTCGCGCCGGTAGGCCTCGAGCGTCAGCCGGGCCAGGCCGTCCTCGATCCACAGCGCATCGATGAAGGCGTCGATCGCCGCACGGTTCGTGCCGGCAAGGTCATCGTCCTCGCGCATCGGTGCGGCTCGTCGCTGCGGCGCAGGGACCACGCCTGGCCGTCAGGCCGGCTTGCCGAGCAGACCGGACTTGAGCTTCTCGTTCACCGGGCGCTCGCCGATGAATACCAGCAGCAGGGCGCCGTAGAGATCGTCGCCGGGAATCGCCGGCCCGAGCAGCTTGCCGTTGTGCGTGAACAGCAGGCCCTGGCCGGGGGCGAAGTCCAGATCGACCCGATCCCCCTTGTGCACCGTGCCGAGCGGCTCGAGCAGGGCGTCGAAGCGCGCCATGCGTTCGGCCAGCACCGCGTGCTGCTCGGCCGGCGTGTTGCGGTTCACCCCCTTGTGGAAGGCCTTGACAAACTCGACCACCGGCACATCCAGCAGCATGCGCATCTGCAGCCGCTTGGGCCCGCCCTGCGCCAGCACTTCAGTCGCCGTGGCGGCGCGCCGGCCCAGGTACAGCGCCGCCGCGTAGCCCTTGACGAACGGGAAGGCGCGCAGCGGTGCGAACACACCGGCGCCGTTGAGCGGCACGGCCTGCCCGGCCACCTGTGCTCGCGCGTCGAAGCTCACGCCCCCGACCTCGACCGCCGCCTCGGCACGCGCGGCACCCAGCGCGGCTGGCGCCAGCGCCACGGCAAGCAGACAACGGATGACGACAGGACGCATGGGACTCCAGCAGCGACAGGGGCAGCGCCTTCAACGCAGATGCGCCGCGACGCGACGACAGGCCGTGCCGCACGGGCCCGATCGTAGCCGCAGCGGCAGCCACTGGCACACTGCGGCCATGCCTGACCTGCTGGTGCTCCTGCCCGATTTCGCCTTGATCGCCTGCGGCTGGGCGATCTGCCGCTACAGCGCGCTCGCCCGCCCGGTGTGGGACGGCGTCGAGCGACTGGTCTACTACGTCCTGTTCCCCGCGCTGCTGTTCAACGCCATCGTGCGCCATCCGCTGAGCCCGCGCTCGATGCTCGAGTTCGGCGCGGCCGGTGTGGCCGTGATCTGCACCGGTGTCGCGCTGGCGTATGCGCTGCGCCGGCTGCCCGGGGTCGACGCGCGACTGCACGCCTCGGGCGCACAGACGGCATTCCGCTTCAACTCGTACGTCGGCCTGGCGCTGGCCGAGCGGCTGGCCGGCGCGCCGGGGCTGGCCTGGATCGCTCTGCTGATCTCGCTCAGCGTGCCGATCTGCAACGTCGCCGCAGTCTGGCCGCTGGCGCGCCACGGCGGCCAGCGCGTTGCGCACGAGCTCGCGCGCAACCCGCTGATCCTGGCCACGCTGGCCGGGCTGCTGGCCAATGCGATCGGCCATCGCCTGCCCGAGTTGGCGTCGATCACGCTGGCACGCATCGGCGGCGCGGCACTGCCGCTGGGGTTGATGGCGGTCGGCGCGGGGCTGCGGCTGGGCGCATTGCGCGAGGGACCCGGGCTCGCGCTGGCACTGCTGACGATCCGCCATGCGGCCCTGCCCGTGCTGGCGATCGCGCTGGCCGTCGCGCTGCGGCTGCCCGCCGCGCAGCAGGCCGTGCTCGTCGTGTTCGCCGCACTGCCGACGTCGAGCAGCGCCTATGTGCTGGCCGCACGCATGGGCGGGCACGGCGGCTACGTGGCCGGCCTGGTCACCGTCTCGACGCTGCTGGCGATGCCGGCGCTGCCGCTGGCATTGACGCTGCTGCAGCGCTGGCGCTGAGGCGCAGCGCCCGGTCCGCCCACTCACAATCCGAGATAGGCGCGCCGCAGCTCGGCATCGGCCTTCAGGTCGGCCATCGTCGCGTGGTGCCGGATCTGGCCCTGCTCGAGCAGATACGCGCGGTCGGCCACCCGTGCCGCGAAGTGCAGGTTCTGCTCCGACAGCAGGATGCCCGCACCCTGGCGCTTGAGTGCCAGGATCATCCGCCCCATTTGCTCGACGATCAGCGGCGCCACACCCTCGCTCGGCTCGTCGAGCAGGACCATCAACGGGTTGCCCATCAGGGTGCGCGCGACGCACAGCATCTGCTGCTCGCCGCCGCTGATGCGTCCGCCCGGCCGATCGGGCATCTGGCCCAGGTTCGGGAACAGGCTGAACAGCGAGCGCGGCGTCCAACTCGGCGCGGCGCTGCCGTCGGGCCAGCGCCGTGGTGGTTGCCGGCCGACCTCGAGATTCTCGAGCACGCTCAGATCATGGAATATGCGGCGATCCTCGGGGACGAAACCCAGCCCCAGGCGCGCGATCCGATGCGGCTCGGCGCGCGAGATGTCGTGGCCCATGAAACGCACCGTGCCGCCGCGACGATCGAGCAGCCCCATCAACGCCGCCAGCGTCGTCGACTTGCCCGCCCCGTTGCGCCCCATCAGCGCGACGACCTCGCCGCGATCGACCTTCAGGTCGACGTCGAACAGCACCTGCGCGGCGCCATACCAGGCGCACAGCCCGCGCACCTCGAGCACAGCGGCCTGCGCGGTCATGACGCCCCGACCCGGCGACCGGCAGCGGCGGCCACCGCAAACCGCCCGTTGCGGTCGCTGGCGTGCGAGCGCCAACGGTTGGCCTGCCCACGCTGCGGGATGTCGCGCCGATGGCCTGCGCGCAGTCGTTCGGCGCACCACGGCGGCCGCGGGCTTCGGGGGGCGACTCGGCTCGTGTCAGTCACCTTGTCGCCTCGCTCCCGAAGGTCTTGCCGCTGCCGAGGTAGACGGCCTGCACCATCGGGTCGTCACGAATTGCCGCCGGCGTGCCTTCGGCGACGAGGCGACCGCGCGCCAGCACGATCACGCGGTCGGCATGGGTGAAGACCACATCCATGCTGTGCTCGGTGAACAGCACGCCCATGCCGCGCTCGGCCACCAGGCGCCGCGTCAGCGCCATCAGCGTGCTGCGTTCCTGCGGCGCCATGCCGGCGGTGGGCTCGTCCATCAGCAGCAGCCTGGGGCGGTTCGCCAGTGCGATCGCCAGCTCGACGCGCTTGACGTCGCCGTAGGCCAGCACGCTGCACGGCCGGTCGGCCTGTGCGGCCATGCCGACCTGATCGAGCAACGCCAGCGCATCGTCGCGCCGGTGCCGCGCCGCGCGCGACCAGAGCGAGAACAGCCGCCCATCGGCCGACAGCAGCGCCATCTGCACGTTCTCAGCGACCGTGAGCGAGGCAAAGGTCGCGGCGATCTGGAACGTGCGCCCGACGCCGCGCTTCCAGACCGCGCGGGGGGTGCAGCCGATCAGCTCGCGGCCGTCGAGCGTGATCGATCCGCGGTCGGCGCGCAACTGGCCGTTGACCATGTCGAACGTGGTCGACTTGCCCGCGCCGTTGGGTCCGATCATCGCCAGCAGCTCGCCCTTGGCAACGTCGAAGTCGATGCCGTCGACGGCACGGTTGCCGCCGAAGGACTTGCCCAGACCGCGCACGCTGAGCAGCGGCATCGAATCGCACGCCGCCGGGGCGTTCGCAGCGACCGCACCGGCAGGCGCAGCGACGGCTGCCGGGCTGGCCCGGGTCACCGGCGCCCCCCTGGCGTCGCCGCGGCGGCGCCCGTCGCGCGGCGTGCGCGGCGATTCTCGATCTGCTGCGCGACGAAGCCGGCGATGCCCCGCGGGAAGGCCAGCACCAGCAGCAGC
>JBBIPS010000068.1:0-11573 GCA_037442725.1 Burkholderiales bacterium
ATCGCAGCGCAGCGCGCCGCGCACGCAGCGCTGCTGCGCGGCTGCGGCTTCCCGCCCGATCGTCAGGCGCGGATCCCGGGCTTGCCGACGCCCTCGGGCGGGCTGGACACAGCCCGGCCCTGGGGGCGCTCAGTAAGTCTCGAGGTGCAGCCTGCCCTCGGCCTTCAGCGCCGCGCCGAGCGCGCCCCACGCCAGCCCGGCCTGCTGCGCGACATCGCGCAGCGCCTCGATCACGCCCGGCTCCATGCTCTTGAGGCCGCAGACATAGATGAAGGTGTCGCGCTCGGCCAGCAGCGCGCCGAGGTCGGCGGCGCGCTCGCGCATCGCGTCCTGCACGTAGCGCTTGGGCTGGCCAGGCGTGCGAGAGAAGGCGAAGTTGATGTCGATGAAGTCATGCGGCAGCTTCTGCAGCGGGCCGAAGTAGGGCAACTCCTTCTGGCTGCGCGCGCCGAAGAACAGCATCAGCCTGCCGCCTTCGAACTTGCCCGACGCGCGCAGGCGCCGGCGCCACTCGGTCATCGCGCGCATCGGCGCCGCACCGGTGCCGGTGCAGATCATCACGATGTTCGAGCGCGGGTGGTTGGGCATCAGGAAGCTGGCGCCGAACGGGCCAATCACTTCGACCTTGTCGCCCACCTTCAGGTCGCACAGGTAGTTCGACGCCACGCCGCGCACCGCGCGCCCCTGGTGGTCCTGCAGCACGCGCTTGATCGTCAGCGACAGGTTGTTGTAGCCGGGCCGCTCGCCGTTGCGCGGGCTGGCCACCGAGTACTGGCGGGCGTGGTGCGGCCGGCCCGTCGCGTCGCGCCCCGGCGGCACGATGCCGATCGACTGGCCCTCGAGGACCGGGAACGGCAGCGCGCCGAAGTCGAGCACGACGTGGTGGGTGTCGTAGTCGCTGCCCTGCTCGGCGCCGACCTCGGTGACGCGCACGTTGCCGACCACCGTCGCCGCGATCGACCGCGCCGCACCCTTGGGTCCATAGAGGTTGGTGTAGGCGTGCGCGGCCGACCACGGTGGCAGCGTCGCAGCGTAGCGGCTCGCCAGTTCGACCGGCTCGCCCGCCACGGCGGCGCTGCCCGATGCGCTCGTCAGGATCGCCGCGGGGTCGGGCGCAGCGACGGCCGGCCCGGCGTCGACCGCCAGACCCTCGGCGGCCCACTGCTCGGGCGTCCACTCGGGCGGCAGCTCGTCCCAGCCGAGCTGCTCCTCGATGCGCCAGGCCCGGGCGCGCGGCAGCGTGCGCCAGTTGTCGATCGCCCCCGTGGGGCACGGCGCAATGCAGTCCAGGCACGGCTTGCACTTGGTGGCGTCGACGACGTAGTTGCGATCGTCGTGCGTGATCGCGCCGACCGGGCAGGTGGCCTCGCAGGTGTTGCAGCGGATGCAGATCTCGGGGTCGATCAGGTGCTGCTTGATGACGGCGGTGTCGCCCATGGGAATGCTCCAGTCGTGCCCGGCGGCGCCGGGGTGCCGTTGCCGGGCAGGAGCCTTGCGGCCCCCGGGCCCGCCACGCTCAGCCGAAGCGAACGTACTCGAAGTCGACCGGCTGGCGGTTGATGCCGATGGCCGGCGGCGCGATCCAGTTGGCGAACTTGCCCGGCTCGGCGACCCGGCCCATCAGGCTGGCGACGAAGGCGCGATCGGCGGCGCTGGGCAGCCAGGCATCGACGTTGGCGGCCCACTCGGCGTCGCTGACGACGCGGCCGTCGGGCGCGATCTTGACCCCCGCGAGCGCACCGATGTTGCGGTGGAACGCCTTGTGTGGCGCCTGCAAGCGGAACGCGATGCCGGCCTTCTCGATCACCTTGTTCCAGCGTCCGACACCGCCGATCGAGTCCTTGATGTAGTCGTCACGCAGCACCTCGTTCAGCGCGTTCAACATCGGAACTTCGCGCTCGACGAGCTGGCCGCCCTGGACATTGAGCACCTGGTAGGTCTGGCCCTTCAGGACGTGGTCGTCGCCGCGCTTGCCCTCCTCGAATCGGCCCTTCAATCCGGTGGAGTAGAAGGTCGCGGCGTTGCTCGACTCGTCGGCGCCGAACAGGTCGATGGTCACGCTGAAGTGGAAGTTGAGGTAGCGCTGGATCGTCGGCAGATCGATCACGCCGGCCGCGCGCAGCCTGGCCGGGTCGTCGGTCTTCAGTTCGTTCATCACCTGGCAGGTGCGCTGGACGACGCGCGAGACACCGGCCTCGCCGACGAACATGTGGTGCGCCTCCTCGGTCAGCATGAATTTCGTCGTTCGCGCCAGCGGGTCGAAGCTGCTCTCGGCCAGTGCGCAGAGCTGGAACTTGCCATCGCGGTCGGTGAAGTAGGTGAACATGAAGAACGCCAGCCAGTCGGGCGTCTCCTCGTTGAAGGCCTGCAGGATGCGCGGGTTGTCGGCCTGCCCGCTGCGCCGCTGCAGCAACGCCTCGCCCTCCTCGCGGCCGTCGCGGCCGAAGTACCTGTGCAGCAGGTAGACCATCGCCCACAGGTGGCGCCCCTCCTCGACGTTGACCTGGAACAGGTTGCGCAGGTCGTACTGGCTCGGTGCCGTCAGTCCCAGGTGGCGCTGCTGCTCGACCGACGCCGGCTCGGTGTCGCCCTGCGTGACGATGATGCGGCGCAGGTTGGCGCGGTGCTCGCCGGGGACGTCCTGCCAGGCCGGCTCGCCCTTGTGATCGCCGAAGTGGATCCGGCGGCCTTTCTCGGCCGGATTGAGGAAGATGCCCCAGCGGTACTCGGGCATCCTGACGTAGCCGAACTGCGCCCAGCCCTGCGGGTCGACGCTGACCGCGGTGCGCAGGTAGACGTCGAAGTTGCGGCTGCCGTCGGGCCCCATGTCGCCCCACCAGTCGAGGAAGTGCGGCTGCCACTGCTCGAGCGCGCGCTGCAGCGCGCGGTCCTCGGCGAGGTTGACGTTGTTGGGAATCCTGGCGCTGTAGTCGATGCTGCTCATGCTGTGTGCTCCGTGGTTTTCGATCAGACGCGGTTCCAGTCGAACGCCGCCTTCTCGCCCTTGCCGTAGACCTTCAGCGCGCCCTTGTCGCCGACCGCATTCGGGCGCTGGAAGATCCAGTTCTGCCACGCCGTCAGGCGGCCGAAGATGCGCGTGGCCATCGTCTCGACGCCGTTGAAGCGCAGGTTGGCCTCGAGGCCGGTGAGCGCATCGGGCGACATCGCCACGCGCTCCTCGATCGCGATGCGCGTCTCGTCGGCCCAATCGATGTCGTCGGGGTTGGCGGTGACCAGTCCGAGCGCGAACGCGGCATCGGCATCGACCGGTTCGCCCAGGCGGGCGCGCACCGCGTCGAGCGCTGCGGGCTCGCCGTAGAAGCGACGTGCGAGCCGGCTCTGGCCGGTGGCCATCGGGTAGAGATCGAAGTTGGCCGGGGTGACGCCGATGCGCGGCGCACCTGCGCTGTCGTTCGGCAGTGCCAGGTGATAGCTGCGGTCGCACGCCAGCGCCAGCTCGAGCAGGCTGCCGGCAAAGCACGACCCCGGCTCGATGAGCGCGAACAGGCTGCGCGACGAGACGTCCAGGCGGCTGAAGGTGCGGCGCAGCAGCCCGATCGTCTCGCGCACCAGCCAGTGATTCCTGTGTTCCAGCAGCAAGGCGTCGAGCGCCAGCACGGCGGCGGCGTCGCCTGAGGTCTTCATCAGCCACAGCCCGATCTCGGGCTCGTTGGTGCGCATCGACAGGATCGCGTCGTCGAGTTCACGCGCCATCGCCAGCGGGTACCAGCCGGCGCCCGCCGCCTCGATCCCGGCGATGTCGGTCGGCTGCGCGGTGCCAGGCGCCTTCACCGTGAAGGTGGCACAACGTCTGGCGCGATCAATCTCGACCGTGACGAAGGTGTAGCGCAGCGCGTCGGTTGCGATCGTTCGCGCCAGCGGTGCCAGCAGCACGCCCTGGGCGTCGGCGGGCCGGTCGCTGCGTGCGGCCAGCGCGAGCGCACGCTCCTGCACCGTGCGCGCGAAGTTCTGCGGCTTGGCCACGGCGTCGACCAGGCGCCAGTCGACGGCCTTCTGCCCGCGCACGCCTTCGCTCGTCGTGCAGAAGATGTCGGCCAGGTCGTGGCGCACGCGCCGCTTGTCGGTCACGCGCGTCAGGCCGCCGGTGCCCGGCAGCACACCGAGCAGCGGCACCTCGGGCAGGCTGACCGCCGAGGATCGGTCATCGATCAGGATGATCTCGTCGCAGGCCAGCGCCATCTCGTAGCCGCCGCCGGCGCAGGCGCCGTTGACGGCGGCCAGGAACTTGAGGCCCGAATGCGTCGACGAGTCCTCGATGCCGTTGCGCGTCTCGTTGGTGAACTTGCAGAAGTTCACCTTCCAGGCGTGGCTCGACAGGCCGAGCATGAAGATGTTGGCGCCCGAGCAGAAGACGCGGTCCTTGGCGCTGGTCAACACCACTGCACGCACCTCGGGATGCTCGAAGCGGATGCGGTTGAGGGCATCGTTGAGTTCGATGTCGACGCCCAGGTCGTAGCTGTTGAGCTTGAGCTTGTAGCCGGGGCGGATGCCGGCGTTCTCGTCGAAGTCCGCTGCCAGCGTGGCCAGCGACCCTTCGAAAGCGAGCTTCCAGTGCCGGTACTGCGACGGATCGGTCTGGTAGTCAACGCGGGCGGGGTGGGTCATGGAGCGGGTCTCCTCATGAGTCGAGATCGTGCAGATCCGGATCGAGGTCAATGATAGGCATCATAGTGCATGTATGCCAACGACGTCAATCCAATGAATGCAATATGGTTCTTACTCGTGCAGCGGCAGGTCGAGCGCCACGCGGACCAGCTCACGCAGGCGCTGCAGGCTCGGCAGCAGAGGCTGCGCGCTGGTGTCGAGCCTGAACTCGGCCTTCGAATAGAACGCCGCGCGGCCGGCGAGGATGCGCTTCAGGTCGTCCATCGCCTCCTTGCTGGCAGCCATCGGACGCAGGTCGCCCTGCGCGCTGACGCGCCGCATGTGATCCTCGGGGTCGGCGTGCAGCCAGACCGTCGTGCAGTGCGCCAGCAACAGGTTGAAGGTCGCCGCGTCCGACACCAGCCCGCCAGGCATCGCCAGCACCGCCTCGGGGTAGATCTGGATCGCCTCTTCGAGCGCGCGCCGCTCGTAGCGGCGGTACGCGTTCATGCCGTAGAGCGCCTGGATCTCGGCAACGCTGCAGCCGGCAAACTTCTCGATCTCGCGGCTCAGCTCGACGAACGGATACCCCAGGTCGTCGGCCAGCATCTGGCCCAGCGTCGACTTGCCTGCGCCGCGCAGCCCGATCAGCGCTACGCGCGTGCTGCGCGGTGCCGCTGCGGCGCTGCTCGGGCCGGCGCCGCCCAGCACGTCGCCGAGCGCGACGCGAACGCGGCGCAGCGTGGCGTCGTCGCGCTGCTCGAGCAGCTCGCGGATCAACAGCCACTCGGGCGACGAGGTGGTGACGTCGCCGATCAGCTCGGCCAACGGGCACTGCAGCGCGGCGGCCACCTGCAGCAGCACCAGGATCGACGCGTTGCCCAGCCCGTATTCGAGGTTCGCGAGATGCCGCTCGGAGACGTTGGCGGTGAGCGCAACCGCCTTGCGCGTCATGCCGCGGCGCGCACGCAGTGCCCGCACGCGCTCACCGAGCGCGACGAGAAAGGGATGCTTGCCGTCGGCCTGCGGCGCGCCCTGGCGAGGCGGGGCCGCCGCGACCGGGGCAGCGTGCAGGGCGGAGCGACTCGACGCCGGCCTGCGCTGCCTTTGCACTGACGTTTGGGCCATGGACTGCTTGCCATGCTGTCGAAACTGCGCGCACAATAATGCATCTTCGATCGATCCGCAACTCGCAACCGGGAGTCCGTCATGCCAGCCGCCGAACTGCGCGCACAGATCGCTGCGCTGACGACCCGCCTCGAAGGCCGAGCGCTCGATGCCGCGCTCGACGCCTGGCTGAACGCCGAGATCGGCGCGGGCAGCGCCGGTTACCGCGCGCTGGCGGCGACCTGTCGTGCCGGTGTCGCTGCCGGCTGGCTGTGCGAGCGCGAAGGCGGCGGCATCCGCTACGGCCGCGTCTTCAAGCCGGCGCCCGACCTGCACGACTTCTCGGTCGACGTGGTCGACATGCGCGACATCGCCGGCCCGCACCATGGCCACCCCAACGGGGAGATCGACCTCGTCATGCCGATCGACGCCGACGCGCGTTTCGACGGCCGCGGCGCCGGCTGGCTGGTATGCCCGCCCGGCAGCGCGCACCGACCCACCGTCACCGGCGGCCGCGCGCTGGTGCTCTACCTGCTGCCCGCGGGCCGCATCGACTTCACGCGTTGACGCACCCGCAGGCTCACCGCCGACCACAGCGGCGCGCGATTGGCCGCGACACAGACCGACAGACCCGCAAACCACGGAACCATGGAGACCCCTGTGATGGCACCGAACCCGACCCCACCCGACGTCGCCGCTCCCGGCGCCCGATTCAACTTCGCGCAGCACCTGATCGAGCGCAATGCGGGGCGCAGCGCAAAGACCGCCTACATCGATGACCAGGGGCACCTGAGCTACGGCGCACTGACCGAACGCCTGCGTCGATTGGCCTCGGCACTGCTCGCTGCCGGCGTGCGCCGCGAGGAACGCGTGCTGCTGCTGATGCACGACTGCAACGACTGGCCGGTGAGCTTCCTCGGCGCGCTGTACGCCGGCATCGTTCCGGTGGCGGTGAACACGCTGGCCACCGCCGACGACTATGCCTACATGCTGCAGCACAGCCGCGCGCAGGCCGTGCTGGTCTCGGCCGCGTTGCTGCCGACGCTGCAGGCGGCGCTGGCGCAGGCCGCGGGCAGCGGCGGCCACGAGGTGAAGACGGTGATCGTGTCGCGACCGAGCGCGGCGCTGCCGCCGGGCACGCGCACGCTCGACGAGCTGATCGGCGCCAACGCCGCGCTGCCGCAACCCGCCGGCACCGGGCCCGACGACCCCGGCTTCTGGCTCTACTCGTCGGGCTCGACGGGACGGCCCAAGGGTGCGCTGCACACCCATGCCAACCCGTACTGGACGGCCGAGCTGTACGGCACACCGGTGCTGGGTCTGACCGAGCGCGACGTCTGCTTCTCGGCGGCCAAGCTGTTCTTCGCCTACGGGCTCGGCAATGCGCTGAGCTTTCCGCTGAGCGTCGGCGCCACCGTCGTGCTGATGGCCGAGCGGCCGACGCCGCAGGCGGTCTTCAAGCGCTGGGTCGAGCAGCGCGCGAGCGTCTTCTTCGGCGCGCCGACCGGCTTTGCCGGCATGCTCGCCTCGCCCGACCTGCCGGCGCGCAAGGACGTCGCGCTGCGGCTGGCGTCGTCGGCCGGCGAGGCCCTGCCGGCCGAGCTGGGCCAGCGCTTCACCGCGCATTTCGGCGTCGAGATCGTCGACGGCATCGGTTCGACCGAGATGCTGCACATCTACCTGTCGAACCGGCCCGGGCAGGTGCGCTACGGCACCACCGGCTGGCCGGTGCCGGGCTACACCATCGAGCTGCGCGGCGACGACGGCCGACCGGTACCGCCCAACCCCGACGGCTCGTGCGACACCGGCGACCTCTACGTGCAGGGGCCCAGCGCGGCGCTGATGTACTGGGGCGACCGCACACGATCGCGCGAGACCTTCCAGGGCGCCTGGACGCGCAGCGGCGACAAGTACGTGCGCAACGCCGACGGCAGCTACACCTACGGCGGCCGCAGCGACGACATGCTCAAGGTGAGCGGCATCTACGTCTCGCCGTTCGAGGTCGAGGCCACGCTGGTGCAGCACCCGGCGGTGCTCGAAGCGGCGGTGATCGGCATCGCCGACGAGGCCGGGCTGACGCGCGCCAAGGCCTACGTCGTACTCAAGTCCGGCGCGCGCGCCAGCGATGCCGAGCTGAAGGCCTTCGTCAAGGAGCGGCTCGCGCCGTACAAGTACCCGCGCGTCATCGAGTTCCTCGACGAACTGCCGAAGACCGCCACCGGCAAGATCCAGCGCTTCAGGTTGCGCGAGCGCGAGTCGGGCCGTTGAGGGTGGTCGCGTCGCCCGTGCGTGCGCGGCGTGCGCAGCCGTGCACCGGCCGCCATGCCTAGCCCGGCCCATTTCGCCGAGATCTGCTGGGATGCGCGCCAGGTTCGCATCGAGTACCAGTGGGTCGCCGCGGCCAGGACCCAGTCGCCGCTGATCGTCTTCCTGCACGAGGGTCTGGGCTCGCTGTCGATGTGGAAGGACTTCCCGCAGCGGCTGTGCGACGCGGCGCGCTGCCGCGGCCTGGTCTATTCACGCCCCGGCTACGGCCGTTCGACGCCGCGCGCGCCGGGGCAGGCCTGGGGCGTCGACTTCATGCACCGGCAGGCACAGGAGGTGCTGCCGGCGCTGCTGCGTGCGCTGCGCGTCGATGCGCAGGCCGATCCGCCCTGGCTGTTCGGCCACAGCGACGGCGGCTCGATCGCCCTGCTCTATGCGGCGAAGTTCCCGCGCCGGCTCGCCGGCGCGATCGTGCTGGCGCCGCACATCGTCGTCGAGGACTTGTCGGTGGCGAGCATCGCCAGGGCGCGCACGGCCTATCTCGAGACCGACCTGCGCGCCCGTCTGGCGAAGTACCACGACGACCCCGACTCGGCGTTCTGGGGCTGGAACGACATCTGGCTGCACCCGCCGTTCCGCGACTGGTCGATCGAGTCCGAGATCGGTGCCATTGCCTGCCCGTTGCTGGCGCTGCAGGGGCTCGACGACGAGTACGGCACGCTCGAACAGATCCGCGGCATCGCGCGCCGGCTGCCGCAGACCGAGCTGCTCGAACTGCCCGGCTGCGGCCACTCGCCCCAGCGCGACCAGCCGGCGCGGGTGATCGCCGCGGCAACCGGATTCATCGATCGCCACGGCCGGCACGGCGCGCCTGCCCGCGCGCGGCGGTAGTCCGTCGCGCCGCAGTTCGGGCGGGTCCGGCGGCGCGAGGTTTCGCGCTGAGATGTGGCCGCTGTGGTCGACTGCCCGCGCGTGGCCGGCTCCCTGAAGCCTGCGCCCGGCCGGTGCCGACGCGACGGCGCGCTCGAGCCTGTCCACTGCGCGGTGGATCGCCCGATGCCCGGTCGCCGTGTGCCGGGTCTGCGCCACCGGTTCGAGTCCCTGCGCCGGTCATCCCAGTGGCGGATCGGATCGGCCGGGGCGAGCGCGTCCGCGC
Source organism: Burkholderiales bacterium (assembly GCA_037442725.1). Lineage (GTDB taxonomy): Bacteria > Pseudomonadota > Gammaproteobacteria > Burkholderiales > Burkholderiaceae_C > Pseudaquabacterium. Next base: position 9,134 of record JBBIPS010000068.1, read on the forward strand.
CGGCCGCGGCGTGCAAGGTGGAGCAACGCCGCCTGCGTGCTGCAGCGCGGCTCGTAGGCGTGAGTGAGTGGCGCTCTCACCCGAGGCGTGACCGCGGTCGTGGCCTGCAGAGCCGGCGCTCGTGCCGCAGCGCCTGCGAAGGCCAGCGATCAAGCGCCGAATCCGGGATCAGACCCGCACGAGGCTCGAGACCACCGCTTCGACGGCTTCCTTCAGCTTGGTCTTGCCGAGCGCCTTGCACTGCTCCGGCGTGGCGTTCGGCAATGCGTCGTAGGCCGTGGCCGACTTGGTCGGACGGAACAGCACCGCCTTCAGTGTCTCGGTGAGCGGCAGCATCATCACCTGCGCAGTGATCACACAGGTGCCCGACGCTGTCACGCCGCCCTGGACCTGGCTGACGAAAGTCCACCGACTCGTCGGATACAACTTCCAGACCCTGGCCGGAATGCCGTCGCCGACGATGCCGATCGCGGTCGCCTTGTCCATGACTGCCGCCGTCGAATGATCGACGAGCCGGGGTTTCGGTGCAGCGGCCACCGCGCCTTGGTGAAGCAGCACCATGGATGCGAACGACAGCACGATCCCGATCTTCATGGCATACCCCTCGTGTCGAGGCACGGCCGGCCCGTGCGCGGGCTGGAGGATACCTTGCCTGCGATCACTTGGGGTCGTTGCAGCGTGACCTGCCGCGGTCCGGCCGGTTCGTCGCGTCGGGCGCACGCAAGGGGGCAAACCGGTTCGCGCGCCGGTCGCACAATCGGGCCATCGCGCTGACGCAGCGCGCCGGACGCACCCCCACTGGATCGCGCACCCATGCGACAGGTCGGCGTGATGAGAGCCGATCGGCCTGCCGGCTCGCTCGCGCAGGCGACCCCCTGGACCGGATTCGAATGAGCGGCACGAAGCGGCATCGCGACACCCCCGATCGACGGGCAGCGCTCGAGCAGTACCGGCGCCGAGCCGGCAGCTACGACTTCGAACTCGCGCTGTTCGAGCCGCTCAGACGCCGCGCCATCGCCCGCCTCGGGCTCGCGCCCGGCGACGTCGTGCTCGACGTCGGTTGTGGCACGGGTTTGAGCCTGGCGTTGCTGCGCAACGGCGTCGGCGCACACGGCCGGGTCGTCGGCATCGAGCAGAGCCCTGCGATGATCGGGCTGGCGCGCGAGCGCGTCGCGCTTCACGCGTGGCGCAACGTCACACTGATCGAAGCGCCCGTCGAGAACGCAGCGATTGCAGTCCGGGCCAGTGCGGCGCTGTTCCAATTCACCCACGACATCCTGCAACGGCCCGAAGCCATCGCCAATGTCGTGCGGCACCTCTGTCCCGGCGCGCGCGTCGTCGCCTGCGGGCTGCAATGGGCGCCGTTCTGGACACTGCCCGTCAACCTGTTCGTGCTGCCCGCCGCGCTGCACTCCGTCACCACCTTGCGCGGACTGCAGCAGCCCTGGCGCAGGCTGGCCGAAGCGATCGGCGGGCTCGACGTCGAGACGACCCTGGCCGGCGCGGTGTATTTCGCCAGCGGCGTGCTGCGCCGGCCACGCACGGCGGCAGCGGGTTGATGGCGTCGCGGGCCAGGTCGCCGCTGCGCCGAGGTGGCCGGCTGTCGCGTCCTGCCGGCGGCCGCGACACCGGTGTCCCGCGCGTGTTCAGGACGCGGCCAGCACCTTGAAGCCGTGGGTGGCATCGCGCCCGAGTTGCGCGACCAGCCCGTACTCCCATTCGAGGTAGGCCTGCATCGCTTCGCGCGCGTTGTCGGCGCCCTCATAGGGGCGGCGGTAGCGGTCGATGCGCGGGCTGGCCAGGCGCTGCGCCCCCGCTTCGAGCGCCCGGGCGTCGGCTTGCCAGCCCGCATTGCCACCTTCGAGCGCGCGCACCGGCGTGTCGGTGAGCCTGGCCAGATCGGCCGCGGCGAAACCTGCCAGCGCCCCGGTCTCGCAGGTCAGGACGATGTGCGAACGCGCCGGCAGTTCGTCCAGCAGCCGCGGCAGTTGCGTGCGCAGCGCCCACCAGGCGCCGGGAATGTGTGCCGCGACATGCGCGGCACTGCGGGCCAGGTCGATCAGCAGCACGCCCCCGTCGGTCTGCAGCGCAGCCAGTTCCGCCGGTGCGATGCGTTCGACTGCAGGTGCGACGGGTTGCGCGCCGTGCCACGGACCGGCGACGCAACGGGCCGCAGGCGCCGGGTCGTCGATCCAGGCCACTTCCCATCCCATCTGGGCCAGCCAATGCGCCGTGATCGGCGCGCGCGTGCCGTCGTCGTCGGCCAGCACGATGCGTGCGCCACGCACCGCGGCGAAGACATCGGTCTCTTGCACCAACTGGCCGCCGGGCGCACTGCCGAAGCCGTCGCGGTGGCCGGCTTCGTACTCGCGCGCGCTGCGGACGTCCCAGCAGTAGAGCGTGCGGCTGGCATCGGCGCGCCGGCGCGCTCGGCCAGCGC
>JBBIPS010000069.1:0-11447 GCA_037442725.1 Burkholderiales bacterium
CAGAAGGGGCTCGGCTTCACCAGGAACAGCGCGAAGATCAGGGAGACTGTCGTGAGCGCCTTTTCCCCGCCGGAAAGCAGGCTCATGTGCTGGGGGCGTTTGCCAGGAGGCCGTGCGATGATGTCGATGCCGGTTTCCAGCAGGTTTTCCGGGTCGGTGAGGAAGAGTTCCGCGTCTCCGCCTCTGAAAAGTGAGGGGAAGACCTCGCGGAACTCCTCCGGCGTCGCGTACGTTCGCTTCTGCCACGCCGGAACGGCAGGGTGTTTGCCGGGCTTGCAGTCGGAGGCCTTGCACGTGCACGCGCCGCCAGCGATGCCGTGCACGACGCGCAGGCAGCGCTGGCCGCGGCGCCGCGCGTCACGCAGGTAGCCGGCCAGTGCCGTGCGCGCCTCGTCGCGCGTCAGACCGTGCAGGTCGATCTGGCCCTGCAGCGCCCAGTGGCCGCGGCGCAGCCTGGCGACCACATCCGGGCCGATGCCGGCGCGGCGAAAGCCGAGCCCGTCGTCGGTGAGCAGCAGCGATTCGACGTCGACCTCGTCGGACTGCGACTCGCGCAGCGCCGCGCGCTCGTCGGCCTCGCGCTGGCGCGGCTGCGCCGGCGGACGTGGCAGCTCGATCTCGGCCAGGTGGCGGTCGCGCACCGGCTGCACCGGCCCGACGCTGCGTGCGAACAGGTCCTGGGCGGTCGGCTCGGGGCGCTCGCACCGGTCGGGTGCGTGCGGCGACGCCTCACGCTCGGCGCGCTGCAGCGCCTACCTGACGGCCGCGAGCGCGACCCGCCCGCGCTGCTTCACAGCAACCCCCTCTCGGCGAAGTATGTCGAGCGCAACATTGTTCGCCGAATGTGGACTTCTATGAAATGTGGAGTGCGGGAGCCCAACCGGCTCCCGCCTTCGCTTCGGCGCCAGCGAACTGCACATAGCTGCGCCCGGCACTCGTACCGTGTCCTGTCCATCCACTGCACAAGGAAGGGCATCATGGTCAACGATTTTCCCAGCAATACCCGCGCGCTGCTGGCGCGGTCGGAGTACGCGGCGGAGCTGAAGGCGTTTGCGCTGTGGTTGGCTGGCGAACGCTACGCGCCGCCTGTCATCCAGCGTCACTTGCTCCGGCTCGAACAGGTCCTGCCGCACTTGGCCGAGCCTGTGCTCAGATCAGAGGTTCTGCACGCGACATTCGTGGCTGTCGGTCGCGGCGTTCCGAGCCGGCCGCTGGTCTTCAACGCCACCGAGCGTGCCTACGGTCGCTTCTTGTTGGCAACCGGACGGCTACACAAGAGTGGCGATGAGGGTCGGTATGCTGGGTTGTGCGCTGCCTACCAGCGGCAGTTGCATGAACTGCGGGGCTTGTCGTTATCGGCACGCGAACACCATGCGATGACGGTGACCGACTTCCTGTCCCGCGGACTCGGCGCTGATCATGACTTGAGCGCGCTGATGATTGCGGACATCGAGCAGTTCATCGCGCTGCGCAGCCGCGAGCTGTCTCGGCATTCGCTGCAGCATGTCGTCGCGCACCTGAAGAGCTTCCTGCGCTTCTGCCTCGATCGGGGCGAGATCGACCGGCCACTCGATGTCATCGAGACGCCGCGAACCTACCGCGGTGAATTGCCACCCCAGGCGCTCGAGTGGTCCACGGTCCAGGCGTTGATCGAATCGGTCGATCTCGGCAGCAGGGCGGGCCGACGTGACCACTGCATCCTGCACCTGATGGTGCACTACGGATTGCGACCTTCGGAGGTCGTGGCGCTTCGCATGGACTCGATCGATTGGGATGCGGCCGTGCTGCACGTTGTGCAGTGCAAGACCCAGTCCGACTTGTTCTTGCCGCTGGCGCCGCAGACGGTGCGCATCCTGCGCCGGTACCTGGCCGGCGAGCGCCTCGCCCAGGGCACAGACCATCCGGAACTGTTCTTGCGAGCACGTTGCCCGAGTGGACCCATCGAACGCTGTGCGATCGGTGACCTGTTCAAGAAGCGCGTGCGAGAGGCCGGACTCGAACTGCCGGGGCACAACGTCTACCGCCTGCGCCATACGTTCGCCATGCGGCTTCTGACGCGCGGCGTGGGCGTCAAGGCCATCGGCGACCTGCTGGGCCACCGTAGCTTGGAGAGCACCTGCGCCTACCTGCGGTTGGACACCGACATGCTGCGAGGCGTCGCACTCGACGTTCCGCAACCCGGTCTTCGTCCGGGAGGCTGCCATGCATGAGCACGCCAACCTGGACGCCTGGGATGCCACTGTCAGTGCCTTCCTGAGCAGCCGCCATGCGATCGGACGCGCCTACGTCAACGAAGAACAGACTCTTCTCCATCTGCGCGGCTTCCTCTTGCGGTCGGGCGCTTCCGACCTCGATGAAGAGACGTTCGACCGCTGGCGATCCCAGTTCCAGCACCTCAGCTCGAGCACCCGGGTCAAGCGCGAGCACGCCGTGTACAAGCTGTGTCGCTATCGACGGCGTACCGACCCAGGGTGCTTCCTGCCCGATCGCGACACGCTGACGCGCCAGAAGCCCCACGCGCTGCCGACGATCGTCGGGCCCGACCAAGTGGCGCAATTGCTCGCCTACGTGACGGATCTGCCTCCGGGCAGCCGATCGCCGCTGCGTGCCCAGGTCATGCGTCTGGCAGTCGTGCTGCTGTACACCGCCGGGCTGCGGCGCGGCGAGTTGGTGCGCCTGACGCTGGCGGACGCCGACGCGCAGTCCGGGGTGCTGCGTATCCGGGAGTCCAAGTTCCACAGGTCGCGCTGGGTACCGCTGTCGGCCAGCGCGCGATCCGAGCTGCAGGGCTACCTTGCGGCCCGGCGCCGTGCCGGGCTCGACCAGCGACCGGCGGCGCCGCTACTGTGCACCGCCGGATCGCGACCGTACACCGGCGACGGATTCTTCAACAGCTTCAAGCAGGTGCTCCGCGATGTCGGCATCCACGACGACGCCGGGCGTGTCCCGAGGGTGCAGGACTTCCGCCACAGCTTCGCCGTCGCGGCGCTGCTGCGGTGGTACGAGACCGATGCCGACGTGCAGTCCAGCCTGCCGAAGCTGGCGCTGTACATGGGACACGTGTCGATTGTCTCGACGGCCTACTACCTGCGGTGGATGCCGGCCGTGGTGTCGCAGGCCTCGACCCGGTTCGCGCGCTCGTGCGCCGGTGTGATCGAAGGGGGTGCGTCATGAGGCCCGCCGCGCCGACCAATCTCGGGTTGGAGCTGGTGCGCTTCTTCGAGGAGTTCCTGCCCGGCCAGAGGGGCTTGAGCCCGAACACGGTACGCAGCTACCGCGATGCCCTGGTGCTGTGGCTGCAGTTCGCCGCGGCTGACGCGAAGCAGCCAGTCGAACGGCTGCAAATCCGTGACCTCACGGCTGAGCGGGTGATCGCCTTCCTGAACCACCTGGAGGCCGGGCGCGGCAATGGCATCGCCACCCGCAACGCCAGGCTCGGGGCCATCCACGTCTTCGCGCGCTTCCTGGCCGGGCGGCGGCCGGAGGTGCTGGGCACGCTGCAGCAGGTGATCGCGCTGCCGTACAAGCGCGGCGCGCGTGAGGCGCCGATCTCGTACCTGGAGCGGGCCGAGATCGAGGCGGTGCTGCAGAGCATCGACCGCACCACGGTCCTGGGGCGACGCGACTACGCCTTGTTCGCGCTGATGTTCAACACCGGTGCCCGAGTGCAGGAGGCCCTGGACCTGCGCCGCCGCGACGTGCGCCTGGATGCGCCGCCCCAGGTTCGTCTGTATGGCAAGGGCAATAAGGTCAGGCTGTGCCCGATCTGGCCCGTGACCGCCAAGCTGCTGGAGGCCTACATCCGGGAGTTGCCGTCGTCCGACGGCGACCCTGCCGACGCGCTACTGTTCACCAACGCCCGTGGCCGACCACTCACTCGCTTCGGCGTACGCTACCTGTTGCGGCGCTACGTTGAGGCCGCGGCGACGCAGTCGCCGAGCATGCGAGACAAGAGCATCCATCCGCACTCGCTGCGGCACAGTACGGCCATCGCGTTGTTGAAATCGGGCGTTGACTTCGCCACCATCAGCCAGTGGCTCGGGCATGCCGGCCTGAACACGACGATGCGCTACGCGCGGGCCGACATCGACCTCAAGCGCCAGGCCATTGCCCAGGTGTTCCCCGACGCGCTTGCGCCACCGCGCGGTGGCCGGTTCCAGCCCGACGGCCGCGACCTGGTCGGCTGGCTGCGGCGGATGTGAGACGGATATGTGGAGTCCAACGGTCATTGAAGTACTCGGCACCCAGGGAGGGTTCGTGGCAACTCCGCATATCAAAGAAGTCCACGTTCGGCGAACGACACCACCGCGCCGCGCGCGACCACCAGGTGGTCGAGCACGCGCACGTCGATGAGCTGCAACTCGCTTTTCAGGTTCTGCGTCAGGAACTCGTCGGCACGCGACGGCTCGGCCACGCCCGACGGATGGTTGTGCGCCAGGATCACCGCGCCGGCGTTGAGCTCGAGCGCGCGCCGCACCACTTCGCGCGGGTAGACGCTGGTCTGCGTCAGCGTGCCGCGGAACATCTCGTCGAGCTGCAGCAATCGGTGCTGGCTGTCGAGGAACAGCACCGCGAAGACCTCGTGCGGCAACGCGCCGAGCTTGAGCTGGACGAAGTCCTTCACGGTGTGCGGCGTTTCGAACACCGGTGCCGCCGCCAGTCGTTCGGCGAGCGCGCGGCGCGCCATCTCGAGCACCGCCAGCAGCTCGGCGCGCTTGGCCGGCCCGAGACCCTTGATCGATTGCAGCTCGGCCAGCCCGGCGTGCAGCAGTCCGGCAAAGCCGCCGAAGCGCTGCAGCACCGCGGCCGCGAGTTGCAGCACGCCCTGGCCGTGCACCCCGGTGCGCAGCAGCAGCGCGAGCAGTTCGGCATCGGCGAGCGCGGCCGGGCCGAGTGCCAGCAGCTTCTCGCGTGGCCGCGCCGCGGCCGGCAGGTCCTTGATCGTCATTGCGCCCGGCGCCGATGGCTCGGACGCCGCCCCGTAGAATCGCTGCAGTCTATTCGTGCGCTGCGCACCTTCATCTCCCCCATCGGCGTGAACACCATTCAGGAGGGGTCGTTCCTGACCCTGCACTACCGGCTGCGCGGCCCCGACGGCGCGGACGTGATCAACACCTTCGACGACCAGCCGGCCACGCTGTCGCTGGGCAGCGGCCAGCTCGCACCCGCGCTCGAGCAGTGCCTGCTCGGCCTGGCCGACGGCGCACACCGCAGCTTCGAGCTCGCCGCGGGCGCCGCCTTCGGCCCGCGCAACCCGGACCTGCTGCAGCGCGTGCGCACCAGCCTGCTGCACGAGATCGGCGACCCCGAGGCGAGCTACGCCGTCGGCGACGTGGTGCAGTTCCCGACCCCCGACGGCCGGGGCACGTACGCCGGCGTCGTGCGCGAGGTGGGCGACGGCTGGCTGCTGTTCGACTTCAACCACCCGCTGGCCGGCCAGCCGCTGAGCTTCGAAGTGCAGGTCATCGGGGTGCTGTGATGGGCGCGCCCGGTACGCTGGTCGACGCGGTCGTGCTCGCCGAGCCACGCGGCTTCTGCGCCGGTGTCGACCGGGCGATCGAGATCGTCGAGCGCGCGCTCGAACGCTTCGGCGCGCCGATCTACGTGCGCCACGAGATCGTTCACAACACCTATGTCGTGGCCGACCTGAAGGCCAAGGGGGCGCGCTTCGTCGAGGACCTGGCCGAGGTGCCGCCCGGCGCGACGCTGGTGTTCAGCGCGCACGGCGTGGCGCGCGCGGTGCGCGCCGCTGCCGACGCGCGCGGCCTGCGCGTCTTCGACGCCACCTGCCCGCTCGTGACCAAGGTGCATGTCGAGGTGGCCAAGCTCGCGCGCGACGGCTACGAGTTCATCATGATCGGCCACAAGGGCCACCCCGAGGTCGAGGGCACGATGGGCCAGCTCGACGGCGGCATCTACCTGGTCGAGGACCTCGCCGATGTCGCGCTCGTGCAGCCGCGCGGCGAGCGCCTGGCGGTGGTGACGCAGACGACGCTGTCAGTCGACGATGCGGCGCAGATCCTGGCCGCGGTCAAGGCGCGCTTCCCGCACGTGCGCGAGCCCAAGCGGCAGGACATCTGCTATGCCACGCAGAACCGGCAGGACGCGGTCAAGCTGCTGGCGCCGCAGGTCGGCATCGTCATCGTCGTCGGCAGCCCGACCAGCAGCAACAGCAACCGGCTGCGCGAACTTGCCGAGCGCCTGGGCACGCCAGCGCACATGGTCGACGCCGCCGACGACCTGCAACCGCAGTGGTTCGCCGGGCTGTGCGCGCCGGTGCGCGTCGGGCTGACCGCCGGGGCGTCGGCTCCTGACATCCTGGTGCAGCAGGTGATCGCGCGGCTGAAGGCGCTCGGCGCCGTCAGCGTGCAGCGCCTGGCCGGCGTCGAGGAGACCGTGCACTTCCCGCTGCCCCTGGGACTGGGCGACAAGTCGATGGGCCGGGACCGCGCGCCGCGACCGGCGCGTCCGCCCAGCCTCTGAGCGCCATGCCCGCCGGCCTCGCGCCGCCGTCCCCCTGCCTGCACCGCCCGGGCCAACGCCGACGCCGGCCGAAATCGAAGGACGCCATTCATGCTCGACATCACACTGCTGCGCCACGACCTGGCCCGGGTCGTGGCCCGGCTCGAGACGCGCAAGAGCCCGCAGCCTTTCCTCGACGTCGAGCGCTTCACGGCGCTCGAGTCCGAGCGCAAGCTGCTGCAGACCCGCACCGAGGAGAGGCAGGCGCAGCGCAACGCGATGTCGCGCCAGATCGGGCAGCGCAAGGGCCGCGGCGAGGACGCGGCCGAGCTGCTGGCCGAGGTCGGCAGCCTCGGCCAGGCGCTCAAGACCGACGCCGAGCGGCTCGAAGCGATCCAGTCCGAGCTGCAGGCGCTGCTGATGGGTGTGCCCAACCTGCCCGACGACAGTGTGCCGGTGGGCGCCGACGAGCATGCCAACGTCGAGGTGCGGCGCTGGGGTGCGCCGCGCAGTTTCGACTTCACGGTGCGTGACCATGTCGACCTGGGCGCGCCGCTGGGGCTGGACTTCGATCTGGGCGCGCGCCTGGCCGGCTCGCGCTTCAGCTTCATGAAGGGCCCGGTGGCGCGGCTGCACCGCGCGCTCGCGCAATTCATGCTCGACGTGCACACCACCGAGCACGGTTACACCGAGTGCTACACGCCGTATATCGTGAATCGCGAGATCCTCGAGGGCACCGGCCAGTTGCCCAAGTTCAGGGACGACATGTTCTGGGTGCTGCGCGGCGGCGACGAGGTCCAGCCCGAGCAGTACCTGATCTCGACCTCGGAGATCCCGCTGACCAACTCGGTGCGCGAGCAGATCCTCGACGCCGCCGCGTTGCCGATCCGGCTCACCGCGCACAGCCCGTGCTTCCGCTCCGAGGCCGGCTCGGCCGGCCGCGACACGCGCGGCATGATCCGCCAGCACCAGTTCGACAAGGTCGAGATGGTGCAGGTGGTGGCGCCCGAGCATAGCGCAGCCGCGCTCGACGAGATGGTCGGCCATGCCGAGGCCATCCTGCGCAAGCTCGAGCTGCCGTACCGCGTGGTGCTGCTGTCCAGCGGTGACATGGGCTTCGGCGCCAGCAAGACCTACGACCTCGAGGTCTGGCTGCCGGCGCAACAGACCTATCGCGAGATCAGCTCATGCTCGAACTGCGGTGCGTTCCAGGCGCGGCGCATGCGTGCGCGCTACCGCGACGCCAGGGGCAGGCCCGAACTGGTGCACACCCTGAACGGCTCGGGCCTGGCCGTCGGGCGCACGCTGGTGGCGGTGCTCGAGAACCACCAGCAGGCCGACGGCAGCGTCGCCGTGCCTGCGCTGCTGCGCCCTTACCTGGGTGGGCTCGACGTGCTGCGCCCGTGAACCGCCCATCGCGCGGTGGGTGCTGCGCTAGAATCCGCAGCCTCGCACGGCGACCTCGGGCGAGGCGGCAACAGGCATCGCCGCAGCCACCGCGCCGGACCCGGCGCGACGGCACGCACCCCGGAGAGATGGCAGAGTGGTCGAATGCGCGGGACTCGAAATCCCGTGTACGTTTCCAACGTACCGTGGGTTCGAATCCCACTCTCTCCGCCAGTGGCACCCTCGTCGCGCCGATCCGCACCTTCGACAGCGCCGCTGTCGCCGCTGTTCCCGGCGCGCGGCTCCAGGACGAGACTGGTCGCACGTCGCCGTCCGGCTGGGCAGGCCGGGCCGACCCAGGGTCGGACCCATGGCGCCGCGCCGGACCTGGAGCCTGAGACGCGATGAAGCCGGACACCGAAGCCCTCCTCGAACGCATCGAGGCCAAACGCGCCGAAGTGACTGCGCTGACGCAGGACCTGGTGCGCATTCCGACCGTCAACCCGCCCGGCGACGCCTACGAAGCCTGCGCGCGCCTGCTGGGTGAGCGCCTGCGCCGGCGCGGCCTGACCGTCAAGTACCTGCGCGCCAGGGGTGCGCCGGGCGACGCCGACGCGCATCCACGCATCAACGTCGTGGCCCGGCACGAGGGGCAGGGCGGCGGCGAGTGCGTGCACTTCAATGGGCACATCGACGTCGTCGAGGTCGGCTCGGGCTGGACCTGCGATCCCTTCGGCGGCGCCGTCGTCGACGGCAAGGTCTACGGGCGCGGCGCCTGCGACATGAAAGGCGGCCTGGCGGCGAGCGTCATCGCCGTCGAGTCGCTGATCGAATCGGGCATCGAGCTGCCCGGTGCGCTCGAGATCAGCGGCACGGTGGACGAGGAGTCGGGGGGTTATGCCGGCGTCGGCCACCTGGCCGGCCTGGGCTACTTCAGCCGCCCGCGCGTGCACCACGTCATCATCCCCGAGCCGCTCGGCGTCGACCGGATCTGCCTCGGCCACCGCGGCGTCTGGTGGGCCGAGGTCGAGACCGTGGGCCGCATCGCGCATGGCTCGATGCCGTTCCTGGGCGACTCGGCGATCGACCACATGGGCGCCTTCGTCCACCGGCTCGAAACGGTGCTGGCGCCGCGGTTGCGGCACAGGCGGTCGGCGCAACCCGTCGAGCCGCCGGGCGCCCGCTTCAGCACGCTCAACATCAACAGCCTGCACGGCGGCCACGTCGAGCAGCGCTTCGCGAGCGACGACCAGGGCCGGCCCAGCGGCGACTTGCCGGCGCCGGTCGTCGCGCACAGTTGCCGCGCCGTGCTCGACAGGCGCTTCATCGCCGAGGAGAGCCTCGACGCGGTCAAGGCCGAGATCGTCGAGATGCTCGACGAGCTGCGGCGCACCCGTCCCGGCTTCGACTACCGGCTGCGCGAGATCATGAGCTTCCTGCCGACCGCCACCGCCAGGGACGCGCCCGTCGTCACCGCCACGGCGCGTGCGATCGCCCGCGTGCTGGGGCGCGAGCCGCGCTACATCTCGAGCCCCGGCACCTACGACCAGAAGCACATCGTGCGCGCCGGCCAGCTCGACCAATGCATCGCCTACGGACCCGGCATCCTCGACCTGGCGCACCAGCCCGACGAGTACGTCGGCATCCAGGAGCTCGTCGACTCGGCCAAGGTCATGGCGCTGGCGGCACTGGGGCTGATGCGCGGCGGCGCCTGAAGAAGGCGAACCTCTGGTCGCAACTGGCGAACGCCCGCGACGGCCGCGATGGCCGCGGGCAGCCGACCCGCGGTGCGTCGATCGGGCGCCGGGCGCTGACCACTGCCGCCGGGGTGCCAAGGCGCGCGCGCCGGCCGGCTGCGCGGTTCGGCGCGCGTCGCGGACCGCTCGCGTCGATGCCTGCGGATCAGCGTCGCTCAGTGTCCAGGCTTCTCGCTGCCCGGAGGCGAGATCAGCGGGACGCCGCCATCGGAGCCGGCGCCGAGTAGACCGACCTGGGTGTAGATGCCGAGCTTGTCGCGCGTGTCGGCGATGTCGAGGTTGCGCATCGTCAGCTGGCCGATCCGGTCGGCCGGCGTGAACGCGCCGGCGCCGCTTTCCATCGTCAGCCGCTCGGGGTGGTAGGTGAGGTTGGGGCTGGTCGTGTCCATGATCGAGTAGTCGTTGCCGCGGCGCAGCTCGAGCGTGACCTCGCCGGTGATCGCGCGCGCCACCCAGCGCTGCGCCGTCTCGCGCAGCATCAGGCACTGCGGGTCGAACCAGCGGCCCTGGTAGAGCAGTCGCCCCAGCCGGCGGCCGTTCATGCGGTACTGCTCGATCGTGTCCTCGTTGTGGATGCCGGTGACCAGGCGTTCGTAGGCGATGTGCAGCAGCGCCATGCCCGGCGCCTCGTAGATGCCGCGGCTCTTGGCCTCGATGATGCGGTTCTCAATCTGGTCGCACATGCCCAGGCCGTGGCGGCCGCCGATGCGGTTGGCCTCGTCGAACAGCGCCACCGCGCTGGCGGGCACGATGCCGTTCAGCGCCACCGGCTGGCCTTCCTCGAAGCGCACCGTCACCGTCTCGGCCTTGACGGCGACGTCGTCGCGCCAGAACGCCACACCCATGATCGGCTCGACGATGTGCACGCCGGCGTTCAGGTATTCGAGGTCCTTGGCCTCGTGCGTCGCGCCGAGCATGTTGGAGTCGGTCGAGTAGGCCTTCTCGACGCTCATCCTGTAGTCGAAGCCGTTGGCGACGAGATACTCGCTCATCTCCTTGCGCCCGCCGAGCTCGTCGATGAAGCGCTGGTCGAGCCACGGCTTGTAGATGCGCAGGCGCGGGTTGGCGAGCAGGCCATAGCGGTAGAAGCGCTCGATGTCGTTGCCCTTGTAGGTGCTGCCGTCGCCCCAGATGTCGACGCCGTCCTCGCGCATCGCCACCACCAGCGCCGTGCCGGTGACGGCGCGCCCGAGTGGCGTCGTGTTGAAGTAGGTGGCGCCGGCGGTGGCGATGTGGAAGGCGCCGCACTGGATCGCGGCGATGCCCTCGGCCACCAGCTGGGGCCGGCAATCGACGAGCCGCGCGATCTCGGCGCCGTAGGTCAGCGCCTTGCGCGGGATCGCGTCGTAGTCGGTCTCGTCGGGCTGGCCGAGGTGGGCCGTGTAGGCGCACGGGATCGCTCCCTTGGCGCGCATCCAGTGCACCGCGGCGCTGGTGTCCAACCCCCCCGAGAAGGCGATGCCGACGCGTTCGCCGGCGGGGATCTGCTGCAGGATGTTGGCGCCCAAGGGGTTCTCCGGAAAGCGCGGATTTTACGTGCGCGGTGGCACGCGTCGTGGCAGCAACCCGAGCACGAGCACGGTGCCGGCGACGATCACCGCGCCGCCGATCATCATCGCGGGTGTGACGACTTCATCGAGCAGCCAGCCGCCCCAGAGCACGGCGAAGAGCGGGATCAGGAAGGTCACCGAGGCGGCGTTGGTCGCACCGACGTGCGCGATGAGGCGGAAGTACACGACGTAGCCGACGCCCGAGCACAGCAGCGCCAGCGCCATCGCCGCCAGCCAGCCGTCCAGCGCCGGCGTCGTGGCCGGCCAGAGCCAGGCCGCCGGCAGGGCCAGC
>JBBIPS010000070.1:0-11263 GCA_037442725.1 Burkholderiales bacterium
TGCGGCGTTCATCGCGGGGGTCGCCCGGGTAGCCCGACTCGCCGCGCGTGCCGCCGACGCCGCGGCGGCGGCCATCGTCACGGTCGCCAGCGGCGCGGCCGACGTTGCCCGGCTTGCGGCTCGGCGCGTACGCCCTGCCGAAGGACTTGCCCGTGCCGTGACCCGACGGCGGCGGCAGCTTGGGCTCGAACCCGGCCAGCACGGCGGTCCTGATGGGCTGCGTCGTGAAGCGCTCGATGCGCCGGATCATGCCGACATCACGGCGTTCGGCCAGCGTGATCGCCAGGCCCACGCGGCCGGCGCGGCCGGTGCGGCCGATGCGGTGCACGTAGTCCTCGGGCTTCATCGGCAGGCCGTAGTTGATGACATGCGAGATGTTCGGCACATCGATGCCGCGCGCGGCCACATCGGTGGCCACCAGCACGCGCAACTGGCCGTGACGCAGACCCTGCAGTACGCGGTTGCGCCGGCCCTGCGGCATGCCGCCGTGCAGCGCGGCGACCGCGTGGCCGATCTCGCCGAGCTTGAAGGCGAGGTCGTCGGCATCGCGCTGCGTGCTGGTGAAGACCAGTGCCTGGTCCAGCGCGCGGTCGGTCAGCAGTTGCTCGAGCATCGCGTGCTTGTGCTGCCCGCCGTCGGCCCAGTACAGCCGCTGCTCGATCGATGCATGCGTGTCGGTGTGCGAGTCGACGCTGATGCGGCGCGCATCGCGCGTGAGTTGCCTGGCCAGCTGACCGACCCCGCCGTCGAAGGTGGCGCTGAACATCAGCGTCTGGCGCTCGAGCGGAGCGGCCCTGGCGATGACCGTGATGTCGTCGATGAAGCCCATGTCGAGCATGCGGTCGGCTTCGTCGAGCACCAGCATCTCGAGATGCGACAGGTTCGCCGTGCCCGAACGCATCAGGTCGAGCAGTCGGCCGGGGGTGGCGATCAGCACGTCGAGCGGGCCGCGCAGCGCCTTGAGTTGAGCCGGGTAGGGCACGCCGCCGACGACGTGCGCGACGCGCAAGCCGGCCACGCCGCAGCCGTACACCGTGCACGAGCGCGAGACCTGCAGTGCCAGCTCGCGCGTGGGCGCCAGCACCAGGATGCGCGGGCCCTGCGGCACGCCCTTGGCGCGCTGCCGGCTCGGGTGCTGGCGCGCCGCGAGGATGCGCTGCAGCGCCGGCCAGACGAAGGCCGCGGTCTTGCCGCTGCCGGTCTGCGACGACACCAGCAGGTCATGCCCGGCCAGCGCTGGCGGCACGGCCTGCGACTGCACCGGCGTGGGCGTCGGGTAGCCGGCGCGCGTGATGGCCTTGACGATCTCGGGCGCCAGTCCCAAGGTGTCGAACGACGGCCCGCGTGGCTGGGCGATGACCGGCGCCGGCGCGATGGTTGCGGCCGGCGTGGGGTCGAGGGATGGATCGAAACTCATGGCATGCCTTCAGTCGAGCGATGCCGCGCCTGCCGGACCCGGTTGCGGGACACGACAGGACACGGCTACGGTGGCGCCACGGCGTCACCGCAGGTGGGTCGCGATAGCGGAACGGTTGACGGCGCGGGGCATGCGCCGGCGGGCCCGATCATCTGGAGCGACGGCATCGCCGCCAACCAGTGCTCGAGACGCGGTGTGGAGTCCCGGTGCCCGAGGCAGCAGGACCCGGCTCGACGAGGGTCAGAGGGGATGAACGAAAATCGCTGACCGGGGAACCCCGACCAGCGATGGCGCGCATTATGCCAGAAGGGTCGCGCGGCCGTCGGCGGCGCGACAGCGCCGCTGCCAGTGGAATCGGATCAGGCGTCGGTTGCGTCGGCCTTGATCATGTCGGCGGCCTTCTCCGCGATCATGATCACGGGGGCGTTGGTGTTGCCGCTGATGATGCGCGGCATGATCGAGGCATCGACGACGCGCAGCCCCGCCAGGCCGTGCACGCGCAGCCGCGCGTCGACGACATCGAGCGCCCCGCTGCCCATGCGGCAGGTGCCCACCGGGTGGTAGATGGTGTCCGCGTAGCGGCGCAGGAACCGGCGGATCTCGTCGTCGCTGCGTGCATTGGCCGACGCCGCAAGCTCGCGCCCGCCCAGCGCCGCCAGCGCGGGCTGGGCGAGGATGGCGCGCATCAGCTTGACGCCGCGCACCATGCGCTCCAGATCGCTGGGGTCGCCGAAGTAATTGGGGTCGATCAGCGGCGCGGCCAGCGGGTCGGCGCTGGCGAGTTGCACGCTGCCCCGGCTGGCGGGGTGCAGCAGGCAGACATGGCATGAATAGCCGTGGCCGAACACCGTCCTGCGGCCATGGTCGACCAGCTTGCCGATGACGAAATGCAGCTGCAGGTCGGGGCCCGGCTGGTCGGCGCAGCTGCGAATGAAGGCGCCCGCCTCGGCGAAGTTGGTCGTCAGCATGCCGCTGCGGCGGCGCCGCCATTCGACGATGCCCCGCAGCACGCGCCAGGCACCGGCCGGGGAGAGTCCGAACAACTCCTTCAGGTCAGGCGCATCGACCACCTGCACCACGTCGACATGATCGTGCAGGTTGCGCCCGACGCCGGGCAGGTCGTGCCGCACGGCGATGCCGTGCCGTTGCAGTTGCGCAGCCGGGCCGATGCCGCTGAGCAGCAGCAACTGCGGCGACTGCAGCGCACCGGCGGCGAGCAGCACCTCGCGCCGCGCTGTCACCTGGTGCAACGCGCCGTCGCGCCGGTACTCGACGCCGACCGCGCGGCGGCCGTCCAGCAGCACACGGGTGGCCTGCGCGCCGGTGATCACCTGCAGGTTGGGTCGACCGAGGCTGGGCTTGAGGTAAGCCTTGGCGGCGCTGCAGCGCTCGCCGTTGCGGTGCGTCACCTGGTAGTGGCCGACGCCTTCCTGAACCGGACCGTTGAAGTCCGGGTTCGAGCGATAGCCGGCTTGCACGCCGGCCTGAACGAACACCGCTGCGTAGCGATTCGGGCTGCGCAGGTCCATCACGTTCAGCGGGCCGCCGGTGGCGTGCAGGGCGTCGGCGCCGCGCTCGTTGTGCTCGGACTTCAGGAAGTACGGCAACACCTCGTCGAACGACCAGCCCGCGTTGCCCTCGGCGGCCCAGCCGTCGTAGTCGCCGCGTTGGCCGCGCAGATAGATCATCGCGTTCACCGAACTCGACCCGCCGAGCACCTTGCCGCGTGGTTGGTAGCCGCGTCGACCATTCAGGCCGGGCTGTGCCACGGTGCCGAAGTTCCAGTTGACGGCGCCGGTCCTGGCCAGCACGGCCAGTCCGGCCGGGCAGTGGATCAGCACGCTGGTGTCGGCCGGGCCGGCTTCGAGCAGGCCGACCCGCAGCGACGGGTCTTCGCTCAGGCGCGCAGCCAGCACGCAGCCGGCCGAGCCGCCGCCGATCACGACGTAGTCCAACATGCCTTGTGTCTCCGCGATGCGGCTGGCGCAGGGCGCGCCGCCCAGGCATCGAATCGATCATATCGACGCCACTGACGCGTCGCGTGCGACGCCGGTGCACTAGGGTCGGGGGCCGCCTCTAACCCTTGCGCGCGGCGACGACGGCGCACGAGGGTCGCCGCCATAGGCGCCGCAAGCCACAGCGGCAGAGCAGCAACGCGATCGATCCGCGCCGGGCCAGCCGGGGCGACGGAAGGGGCGGACGCGCCGTGCTGCCAGGGCGTGGGCCCGCTCTGGGGGCGTTCAGATGTCGCGGATCAGCTGGCGGAACTCGTCGACATCCTCGAAGCTGCGATAGACGGAAGCGAAGCGTACGTAGGCGACCTTGTCCATGCGCTTGAGTTCGCGCATCACCAGCTCGCCCAGGCGCGCACTGGGCACCTCGCGCGCGCCGCTGGCCAGCAGCTTGTCCTGGATGCGGTCGATCGCCGCGTCGACCTGTTCGACACTGACCGGTCGTTTGCGCAGCGCCAGCATCATCGAGCCGCGCAGCTTGGACGGGTCGAACTCGGCCCGCGCACCGTCCTTCTTGACTACCGCGGGCAACGCGATCTCGGCGCGCTCGTAGGTGGTGAAGCGCTTGTCGCACTTGAGGCAACGCCGGCGGCGCCGGATGACGTCGCCCTCGTCGGATTCGCGGGTTTCGACGACCTGCGTGTCCTCGTGGCTGCAGTAAGGGCAGCGCATGCGTTTTCCCTCGGTGGCGTGCGCCGTCCGTCGCCGGCTAGGAGCGTGGGCGGCAGAATTCCGCCGCGCCAGGTCGATTGATCGATGACCGCAGCGATGGCGCCGTTTCAGCGGCTTGGCGGCCTCGCGCGGCAACGCATGGGCGCCGAGCGGGCTGTAGGGGTTCCCGCAGCCTGCCGTTGGAGTCGCCTTCGCCCATCGATCTGCCCTCACGCAGCCTGCAGGCTGCCCATGCGCCGCAGGTGCAGCGCCAGACACACGAGCTTGAACCCGGCTTGCACGCGGTGCAGTCCTCGCAGGCTGAACCGGCGCAACCCCAGCACGCTCCTGATCCAGCCGTTGGGCGGCTCGGCGATCCACTTGCGTCGGCGGCAGGTCGCCTTGCCTTGGGCGGTCTGCGGCTTGGCGACCCTGCTCGCCGTGTGCGGGCTCTTCTGGGCGTCGACCTCAGCGCAGAGCTTGCCCTCGTGCCCGAGGATGTGCGCGCTGTCATCGACGGCGGTCTGGGTGTTGTAGCTCGGATCGAAGCCGCCACCGGTGCGCTTCATGATGTGGCTGGCCGGGACGGTGAAGTTGTCCTGCGCCTTGGACTCGGGGACGCCGAACTCGCGCTTGTAGCGTCCGCCGTTGGGATTGCCGTCCACGTCGCGCGGTTTGCAGTCGTCGCCGTCGCTTCGGCCACGTTCGATGTCGGCGTCGCGCTGGCGCTGCCCCAGGCGCTGGCGAGCTTCGGTGATGGCCTTGAGCCGCGTCTCACGGTGCTCGATCTCGGCAGGGAGGTCCAGCTCCGGCTCATCGGCCACGGCCGCGTCGGTGGTCTTGGCTCGCTCAGGCAGCGCGTCGATCTGCGCCTTCATGTCGGCCTCAGTCTGCTGCATGCGCTCGTAGCTCATCGCCTCGTGGCGGCTGGCATTGGCCTTGACCTTGGTGCCGTCGATGGCCACCGCGCCCAGCCTGACCCCATGTACGAACAGATCACGCAGCTCCTTCACGTGCAGGGCGCAGCAGTCGCGGATCGTGCGGTGCCTGGGGAACTTGCCGGCGCCCGGCATGCGAAACGCCAGACCCTCGTGCAGCCGCCGCTCGATCTTGCGCGAGCTGAACACGCCCGTGGCGTAACCGTAGACCAGCACCTTGACCATCATCGCCGGGTGGAACGGCGGGTTGCGCGCGCCGCCTCCGGCAAATCGGGCGCAGAAAGCCTTCAGATCGAGTGCGTCGACCGAGTCGCTGCTGAAGTGCGCCAGGTGCGCCTTGGGTAGCCAGTCCTGCAGCGAGGTCGGCAACAGCATCTCCTGCTGCGGTTCATGCGGGCGGTAGCGGATGGCCATGGATGTTCAACGCTCGGGCAGCTCACGCGACATCAGGGACTTCCCTTCTGCGGCTCACGTTCCCAGCCCGGCTGGGGCGGCGCCGCGCTGCAGACGTGCGCCGGCAGGATCGACCGAACTTGACGGTGCTGCGAGGAAGCCGAAGCACCGGCAACGAACACGGGCCCCGCACAGGCGGCTCGATCGGCGTCATCGACCCGGCTGCCGGCGTGTCTGCGCCTGCGTGGCCGCGCTGCGGCGGCCGATCAGGCGTGCGCCGCGCGCAGCTTGCGCGAGAACTCCTCCAACGCGACGATGCCGCTGGCCTCGGCCTTGCGGCACCAGGCCTGCAGCTCGACCACCAACTGCTCGGCCGACACGTTGGTGCGGGTCCAGAGCTGGCGCAGTTCCTCGCGCATCGACAGCAGCTTGGCCAGCCGCGGGCTGTCGTTGACCGCACGGGCCAGTTGCGGCTTGACCTCGGTCGGGATCTTCTCGGCATCGCGGTGCAGCCAACGCCTGGCCAGCTTGAGCGCGCCGATCCGTGCGCTGCCGCGCGCGCCCTGCGCCTTCAGGCGTTCGATCTCGGCGCCGCAGGCCTCGCGCAATTCGTGCGCGTACTTGGCCATCACTTCGTAGCGGTTGGTGATGATCGCCTCGAGCGTCTTCGAGTCAGCCACCGACTTGACGCTGCCGAGCCTGAGCTGTGGCGCCGTCCTGCGCACCTTGGCCAGGCCGAGCACTTCGAGCGTACGGATGTAGAGCCAGCCGATGTCGAATTCGAACGGCTTGACCGACAGCTTGGCCGAAGTCGGATAGGTGTGGTGGTTGTTGTGAAGTTCCTCGCCGCCGATGATCACGCCCCACGGCACGATGTTGGTCGAGGCGTCAGCGCATTCGAAGTTGCGGTAGCCCCGGTAGTGGCCGATGCCGTTGATGATGCCGGCGGCGGTGATCGGGATCCACAGCATCTGCACCGCCCATACCGTCAGCCCGACGGCGCCGAACAGTGCCAGATCGATCACCAGCATCACACCCACGCCCTGCCAGCTGTACGGGGTGTAGAGATGGCGCTCGATCCAGTCGTCCGGCGTGCCGTGGCCGTACTTCTCGAGCGTCTCGAGGTTCTTCGACTCGGCGCGGTAGAGCTCGCTGCCGCGCAGCAGCACCGTGCGGATGCCGCGCGTCACCGGGCTGTGCGGGTCTTCGGCGGTCTCGCACTTGGCGTGGTGCTTGCGGTGGATGGCCGCCCACTGCTTGGTCACCATGCCGGTGGTCAGCCAGAGCCAGAAGCGGAAGAAGTGCGCGGCGATGGCGTGCAGCTCGAGCGCGCGGTGCGCCTGGGCGCGGTGCAGGAAGATCGTCACCGAGGCGATCGTGACATGGGTCATGCCGAGCGTGAACAGCACGACCTGCCACCACGGCGCATCGGCCCACAGCCCGACCGCCAGCCAGCCGACCAGACCATCCCAGAACGTCATCGCAAAATTCATCTTCGAAGCCTTGCCGCCACACGACGAGGGCGGATCGTGAATTGTAAGCGACCGGATGTCGACGACCGGTCGGCGTCGCGCACCGACGCTGTCACGCCCGGGTCGAGCCCGCCCGCACCGGCGGCGGCGTGGCTGCTGCGGCGCCGACCAGCCGGCCCGGAAGGGGCGCGGGGCGAGCCTCGAACTCCGCAGCGTGTTACCGGCGCTGCCAGACCGCGCCGAAGAAGCCGTCGGTGCCGTGCCGGTGCGGCCACAGGCGCAGGTAGCCCTCGCACGCCAGTTCGTCCGCACGATCGACGTGCGCGCTGCCCAGCACCTCCTGCGCCGGCAGCGCCGAGAAGTCGGGATGCGCGGTCGCGAAGGCGGTGGCGATGTCCTCGTTTTCCTCGCGCAGCAGGCTGCAGGTGGCGTAGACCAGCCGCCCGCCCGGCTTGACCAGGCGTGCCGCGCTGTCGAGGATCGCCGCCTGCTTGACGCGCATCTCGACGATGGCCTGCGGCGACTGGCGCCACTTCAGGTCGGGGTTGCGGCGCAGCGTGCCCAGCCCGGAGCACGGCGCATCGACCAGCACGCGGTCGATCTTGCCGGCCAGGCGCCTGACGCGGTCGTCGCGCTCGTGCGCGAGTTGCGCCGGGTGCACGTTGGACAGACCGCTGCGCTTGAGCCGCGGCTTGAGCGCGTCGAGCCGGTGGCCCGAGACGTCGAACGCGTACAGGCGCCCGGTGCTGCGCATCGCCGCGCCCAGCGCCAGCGTCTTGCCGCCGGCACCGGCACAGAAATCGACCACCATCTCGCCACGTTTGGGGTCGACCAGCAGCGCCAGCAACTGGCTGCCTTCGTCCTGCACCTCGACCTCGCCGCGCGTGAACAGGTCGAGCTTGTTCAGCGCGTGTTTGTCGCGCAGCCGCAGTCCCCACGGCGAATAGGGCGTCGACACCGCGTCGATGCCCGCGTCGATCAGCGCCTGGCGTACTCCATCGCGCCTGGCCTTGAGCGTGTTGACGCGCAGGTCCAGCGCGGCGGGCGCCTCCAGCGAGCGCACCAGCAGCCAGAACTCGTCGGCACCGATCTGCGCGCGCAGCGCCGTGGCCAGCCAGTCGGGCAGGTTGTGACGCAGTTTTTCGGAGAACGCGGTGCGTTCGACCGACTGGACCTGCTGGCGCCATCGCTGCTCGTTGGGACCGAGCGCGCCGCGCAGCAGGTGGTCGCCGCCCTGCCAGCCCAGGATCGCCAGGCGCCTTTCGAGCGAGCCGCTGCCGCTCTGCGCCTGGTGCTGCAGCAGCGTGCGCTGGCGCAGCACGGTGTAGGCGGTGTCCGCCAGCGCCTGGCGCTCGCGCGCGCCGAGGCTGCGGTGCCTGCGGAAGAAGTCCGAGACGACGGCGTCGGCCGGTGCATCGAGCTTCAACACGGCGCGCAGCAGTTCGGTGGCCGTGTCGAGCAGCGTGGTCGGATGCATTGCGCGGATTATCCGGCCGCGGGTGGCATCGGCCCGCCGATGCGCATGCGCTGCGCCGCGCCGTCGATCTGGTCGACGATGCCGTCGTGCAGGCGCAGCCGATCCTCGACGAACCAGCGCACGGCCAGCGGATAGATCACGTGTTCGCTGGCCAGCACGCGTGCTGCGAGCGTGCGCTCGTCGTCGGCGGGCAGTACCGGTACCTCGGCCTGGACGATGATCGGTCCGTGGTCGAGCTGCGGTGTGACGAAGTGCACCGTCGCACCGGCCGTCCTGCAGCCGGCCTCGATGGCGCGACGATGCGTGTGCAGGCCGGGGAAGGCCGGCAGCAGCGAGGGGTGGATGTTGAGCAGCCGGCCCTCGTAGTGGCGCACGAACGCGTCGCCGAGGATGCGCATGAAGCCCGACAGCAGCACCAGGTGGGGCGCAAAGCGGTCGACCACGCGAGCCAGTTCGGCGTCGAACTCGTCGCGCGAGGCGTACCGCCGGTGGTCGACGACCACGCTGGCGATGCCCTTCGATTGCGCGAACGCCAGCCCCGCTGCATCGGACCGGTTCGCCACGACCGCCACGACCTGGGCCGGCCATTGCTCGGCAATGCAGCGCGCGACGATCGCCTGCAGGTTGCTGCCGCGGCCCGAGATCAGGATGACGATGCGTTTCATGACGGGCGCGCAGTGTACGCGGCGGCTGCGCGATGGCCGCAGCACACGGTGCGTGCGCCGACAGGACCGCGGCGCTGCGCTTCGGTCCCCCGCGCCACAGCGGCCGCGCCTCATTTGCCTGAGACAATCCCGTGATCGACAGAAAGAAGCGATGATGCGACCCCGCGTACTCTCAGGCATGCGCCCCACCGGTGCGCTCCACCTCGGCCACTATCACGGCGCGCTCAAGAACTGGGTGCGGCTGCAGCAGGACTACGACTGTTTCTACTTCGTCGCCGACTGGCACGCGCTGACGACGCACTACGAGGACCGCGAGGTCATCGAGAAGAGCGTCTACGACATGGTGGTCGACTGGCTCGCCGCCGGCCTGGACCCCGAGAAGTCGACGATCTTCATCCAGAGCCGGCTGCCCGAGCATGCCGAGCTGTTCACGCTGCTGGCGATGGGCACGCCGCTGGGCTGGCTCGAGCGCGTGCCGACCTACAAGGACCAGATCGAGAAGCTCAAGGACCGCGACCTCGCGACCTATGGCTTCCTCGGCTACCCGCTGCTGCAGGCGGCCGACATCCTGATCTACAAGGCCGCGTACGTGCCCGTCGGCGAGGACCAGGCTTCGCATGTCGAGCTGACGCGCGAAGTGGCGCGCCGCTTCAACCACCTCTACGGCCGCGGCGCGGGCTTCGACGCGCAGGTGGCCGCGGCGCTGGCCAGACTGGGCAAGGACGACGCGCGCTACTTCGAACGCCAGCGCAAAGCCTTTGGCCAGGACGGCACGGCCGAGGCGCTGGCCAAGGGCGAGGCCGTGGTCCGCAGGGCCGCCGGCCTGCTCGGACCAGGGCAGGTCGATCTGTTGCTGGGTCACCTGCGCGGCAGCGGCCGTACCGTGCTGCGAGAGCCGCAGGCGCTGCACACCGAGGTCACCAGGCTGCCGGGGCTGGACGGCGCCAAGATGAGTAAGAGCTACGGCAACGCGATCGCGATGCGCGAGGAGCCGGCCCTGGTCGAGCAGAAGATCCGCCGCATGCCCACCGACCCGCGCCGCGTGCGTCGCGACGATCCCGGCGACCCCGAGGTCTGTCCGGTGTGGCAGTTCCACAAGGTGTATTCGGACCCGACGACGCGCGACTGGGTGGTGCACGGCTGCACCCATGCGGCCTTTGGTTGCCTCGAGTGCAAGCAGCCGGTGATCGACGCGATCCTGCGCGAGCAACGACCCTGGCGCGAACGCGCCGCCGCCTACCAGGCGAACCCGAAGCAGGTGCACTGGATCGTCGAGATGGGCACCGAGCGCGCCCGCACCGTGGCGCGCCAGACCATGGAGGAGGTGCGCGAGGCGATGGGGCTGAGCTACTGACGCTGCCGCGCGAACGGGCGCGATCGGCCCGCAGAGCGGGCATCGTCCGTGCCGAAATCAATTCGATCGTGTGGTATGCAGGCTGCAGACTTGGCTTTTCGATCGACATGGAATCGGTAAAAACCCTATACTGCACAGCAGCAATATGAACCTTATCGGGTTCGGCTTCTGTTCTGAAGGGGAACACACGATGTCCACCGCCTCAATGTCTTTCGGTCGCCCGACCCGGGTGATCTTTCCGTCGCGCGGCGTCTGGCTAGCGCATGTCACTGCTGCGGCGATCGGCCTGCTGCGTCGCATCGACCGCTGGCAACGCTCAGTTGCCAGGGAAGCGAACACCCCGGCGCAGGTGCTGGCGTGGGCCGACCGGATCGAGAACAGCGACCCCGGATTCGCCTCCGACCTGCGCGCCGCCGCGCAGCGCGCCTTGCCGCGCGACGAGGGCTGAATCCGGCGCGCACGACCGCCGGTTGCCGGTGCTCTGCGCGCGCCTGGGTGCGGATCGCTCAAGTCCGACCGGCCGACGCCGACAACCAGGTGGAAGTGGGCGCGGGGCCGCGCGGTCCGTCCTGCCAGTTCTCGGCTGGACCCTTGCGCGCGCACCGCAGGACCCGTAACGACCAGGTGCGCCAGGAGGCGCCGCCATGACCCCAACGATCCGCGGCTTGCTGCCCCCCATCCGGCGTTGGGGTGCCAGAGCCAGCGCAGTGCTTGCGCTGCTGGCCGCCTTCAGCGCGCAGGCCGAGGAGTTGCGCATCGGTGGCACCGGCGCCAGCCTGGGGACGCTGCACCGGCTCGCCGCTGCCGGAGGACGCCTACCGCTGGATCTACCAGCACGTCCACCCCGACGTGATGCTGTCGTCGATCTCGGGCGGCACCGATCC